>NZ_JBHVET010000003.1:0-45056 GCF_042802135.1 Kitasatospora sp. NPDC057512 | reverse complement strand
GCGGCCACCCGTGGCGGGGGCCGCCGCCGCCCCGTTTCTGCGGACTGTCAGGCGAGCGGGGCGGTCGCGACCTTGGCGAAGAACGCGAGACGCTCGTCCTGCCAGGCCGTGACGTTCACACAGCGCCCTTCGCCGGAATGCGGGGCGTTGGAAGTGGTCTTGATCCAGCAGGGGCTGTCGAACTCGACGTAGCGGTGGAACACGGCGTCCATCGAGACGGGGACGGTTCCGCTCCTGCCCGGCTCCAGCGAGTGGAGGGCCTGGCGCGCGGCCTCCAGCAGGACCATGCCGGGGACGTGGTCGACGGGGTGGTCGAACAGCACGGGGTGCGCGGTGTCGACCCTGAGCTGCCACCTGCCGGACTGGTCGGTGGGGGTGAGCACGACGTCCCGGGCCCGGTCGCGGCCGACGATGCTCGGGGTGACGGGCGTGGTGGGGGCGGGCGCGTCGGCGAACATGCGCTCGACGTCGCCGCGGCCGGTGCGCAGCCGCTGGTAGAGCGCGGGCGCGTGGTTGCCGAAACGGGTGCTGGCCGTGGCCAGCGGGACGCCGTCGCGAAGGACCTGGAAGTCCATGGTCAGGGCCACCGGGACCGAGCGGCGGTAGCTGATCTCCGAGGCCGTCACGTGGAGCTCGATCTCGGCGGGGGCGTTCGTGACGGACATGGCCAGGGCGCCGGGGCTGAGCTCGTAGGAGAAGTGCGACCAGCTCATCTGGTGTCCGAAGGGGACGCCGTAGGCGGTGTGCGTCAGGAGCAGCAGGGTCTGCCGGACCGTCTCGCAGAGCATCAACGGATCGTGCAGTCCGTGCTCCGAGAGGTAGAAGCTGTGGCTGCGCGGCCACTGGGCGGTGACGACGAAGGTGTCCTGGCCGGTGCTGCGCCAGCCGCTGAGGAACACCTCGGAGAGCGCGGCACGGTGGACGTACTCGCGGGCCACCGTGGTCGTGAGGACCGGACCTGTGGCCGTGACCGGACGAACGTGTTCGAGCAGCATGATTGCCTCCCCCTAAGCAAACCAAGGCCTCCGGACGGCAATGACCAGGGCCGGATGTAAAATAAAGGGTGTTCGTTATGTTTGTCGACCGAGGGCGGGAGGACTGATGGCGGAACCCAAGCAGGAACGGGCGCTGAGGACGCGGGAGGTGATCCTGCGTTCGGCGGCGGAGGTGTTCGACGAGTGCGGCTTCAGCGGTGCGAGCATCAGCAAGATCATGGATCGCGCCGGCGTGACCCAGGGCGGGATGTACTTCCACTTCAAGTCGAAGCAGGGCCTCGCCCTGGCCGTGATGAACAGCCAGCAGGACCACGTGGAGATCCCGGCGGGGGAGGAGGGGCTGCAGCGGATCATCGACATCACCTTCCACGTCGCCCGGGAGCTGCGGCGCAACGTCGTGTTCCGGGCCGGTGTCCGGCTCGCCGTCGAGCAGGGGGAGATCGGCCTGCAGGACGCGACCCCGTACGAGCAGTGGGTGGACCAGTTCCACGAGCAGCTGCTGGTGGCGCGAGGCCGCGGCGAGCTGCTGCCCGACGTGGACGAGAAGGAGTTCGCCCAGGTGGTCGTGGGCTCCTACAGCGGCACCCAGCTCTTCTCGCAGATCGCGACCGGGCGGGAGGACCTCGCCCACCGCGTGGCCGCGCTGTGGCGCTACCTGCTGCCGGCGGTCGCCACCCCGGAGGCGCATGCGCGCCTTCGGGCCCGGGTGGAGGAGGCCGAGTGGGCCAAGGCGTAACGGCGCGTCGCGTCGTGCTGACCGGTGCCACCGGCTTCGTCGGTTCGGCGGTGCTGCGCGAACTCCGGGGCCGGCGCGCGGGGGACCGGTCGGATGCCGCCGCGTCACGGACGGTCGTCCGGACGGTCGGCAGGCGCCCTGCGGCCGAGGCCGACGGCGAGTGGTTCGCCGCGGACCTGGCGGACCCGGCCTCGCTGCGCGGGGCCTGCGAGGGGGCGGACGTGCTGCTGCACCTGGCCGCGTCGCTGAGCCCGGACGAGTCCGAGTGCGCCGCGGTCAACGTCGCCGGGACCGAGGCGCTGATGGCCGAGGCCGTACGGGCCGGTGTCGGGCGGATCGTGCACCTCTCCACGGCGGCGGTCTACGGGCCGGGGCCGCACCGGGGCGCCGCGATCGGTGAACTCGATCCCGCTCCGGTCTCGGCGGCCAGCCGGACCCGACTCGCCGCCGAGCGGCCCGCGTTGGCCGCCGGGGCGACGGTGCTGCGGCCGGGACTGATCGTGGGCCCGGGGGACCGCTGGGTGGTGGCCGCGCTGGCCGAGCTCGTCGAGCGGGTGCCCGCGCGCTGGGACGGCGGGCGCGGCCTGCTGTCGATGGTCGGCGTGACCGACCTCGCCCGGCTGGTCACCGACCTCGCCGCCCGGCCCGCCCCAGGGGCCGGCGAGGTGTTCCACGCCAGTCATCCGGTGCCGGTGCGCAACCGGGACCTGATGGCGGTGCTGGCCGGACACGGGGTCCTGCCGGAGGTCGAGCGGGACCTCGGCTGGGCCGAGTGCGTGCGGCGCCTGGAGGAGGTACCCGGGCGCGTGAGCGAGCGTCAGTTCGCGCTGCTGGCAAGCGATCACTGGTACCGGTCCGAGGAGGTGTGGACCACGGCCGGATGCCGGCCGGGCCCGGGCCCCCTGGTCCGGATCGGGGAGGCGGCGCGGTGGTACCGCTCGCACCTGGCGGCGCTCCGATCGGGTTGATCCCGTCCTCCCGCCCTCCCGGGTACCCGGGAGGGCGCCTCACCGGCCGGGGTCGGAGATCCGCGGCCGGACGAGGCGCCACACCCGCGTCAGCTCGGCGGTGACGGCCTCGGGGGACGCGTCGGGCCCGTCGTCCCGGATCAGGGTCTCGGCGCCCGCGACGAGCATCCGGGCCAGGGCCGTGACGTCGTCGGGTGCCGCGGGAGGGAGCAACTCCACGTTCTCGTGCGCCAGTTCGGCCAGCCGCTTGATCTCGGGAAGCCAGAACGTCGACCAGTTGGGCGAGTCCGACCGCTCGCGTCCCAGTCGCGCTGTCGCCTGGACGAAGACGTCCTTCTCCAGGAGGCGGGACAGTTCGACCGTCAGGTTGGTGAGCAGGTCCAGTGGCGGGGCCGGCAGCGCTGTCACCCGCTCCAGGGTGCCCTGCACCGCGAACCTGCCTCTCTCCGCCACCGCGTCGGCCAGTTCGCCCTTGGTCTTGAAGTGGAACGTCAGCGCTCCCATCGACAGGTCGGCCGCCTGCTTGATCTGCACCAGGGACGTGCCCTCGTAACCGTTGTCGGCGAACCGCGACGCCGCCGCCCGTACAAGGACGTTGCGGGTACGCATCGCCCTCTCCTGCTTCACCATGCTCTCTCCGAGCCCAAGACCGTTAGCCAGTAGCAAGACTGCGCAGCGTACGAGCCTCCCGGCAAGCGCGAGTTGCCGAAGATGCGCCGGGGTTCGATGGAAACCCGGCCGGTTCGGCCGACCGCCGCTGCCCGCGGAGGCGCGCTCCACCCGACGATGCGTCAGTACGACAAGGTACCCCCAACAAAAAAAAGAGGGTGTTCGCTATTATTTTGCCGTGCGCGCCAGTCTAGTGCGAGCACGGGGAGGTCATGTCATGCTCACAACCGCACTGCCGGGCTCCGGTGTCTCGGTCCTGGGGTTCGCCGAGAGGATCTTCGACGCGCTGCCGCGCGTGGACCAGCGCCGCTGGGCGCACGTCTACCTGCGCGGCATGCTCGAAACCCCGGGGCGCAAGTCGGTGCGGCGCCTCGCGGCCGGGGCCGAGGACGCGCCCAGGGTGCTCCAGTCGCTGCACCAGTTCATCAACGGCAGCCCCTGGGAATGGGCCCCGGTCCGTGCGGAACTGGCCAGGTGGACGGGGCAGGGCCTTGCCGCCCGGGCGCTGGTGATCGACACCGCCGTGCTCCGCAAGCGGGGCGAGCACTCCTGCGGAGTGCACCGCCGCTTCGTGCCCGCCAGCGGCCGCTCGGTCACCTGCCAGGTCGGCCTCGGGGCCTTCCTGGCAACGCTCGACGAGGCCGTTCCGGTCGACTGGAGACTGCTGCTGCCGTCCTCGTGGACCGAGGACGCCGAGCGCAGGGAGCGCACGAGGATCCCCGACGACGTGGGCCGCTGCTCGGCGGCGCGGCAGGCGCTCGAACTGGTCGACGCGGTGGCGGCAGCCGGGGTCGTTCCGGTGCCGGTGGTGGCCGACTTCAGCGGCGAGGGCGGGGCCGAGGCGCTGGTGCACGGACTCGGGCTGCGCAAGCGGGACTTCGTGGTCGCGGTCCCGGCCGGCCTGCGGGTCACGGTCGGCGGCCGCAGTGGCGTCCAGTCGCAGCGCGCGGGCGCGGTGCAGCCCGCCGTGGCGGAGGTCCGCTCCCTGCCGTTCGGCGGGTGGGCGGACGCGGCGGGGCGCAGCGCCGTGGTCTCCCCGGCCGGGCAGGCCCGCGTGGTGACCGTCCTGGGCGGCACCGTCGGACTGGCCGACGCACCCGGGAGCCCGCGGCAGTACCGGCTCTTCAGCGTCCGCACCCCCGGCTCGCGCGGCCCGGCACGGCTGTGGCTGACCAACCTGACCCACGCCCGGCCGGAGAACCTCTGCGACCTGACGCTCCATCACGCGGTGGCGCAGCGCACGACGGCCCGGCTGGAGGCCGACTTCGGGCTGACCGACTTCGAGGGGCGCTCGTTCCCGGGCTGGCACCACCACATGACGATGGTGTCCGCCTCCTACGCCTACCAGCGGCTCGGCCGGGGCGTCGCCGCGCAGGCGCTGGCAGCGGCAGGGTGAGCCGGCGGGTGCGGCCGGGGCCCGGTGACTTCCCGAAGTCGCGGGATGTGCGCCTCCGGGCTCTGAAAACATAGCGAATGTTCTTTATGATTTGAGGGTCGGGCGCACGACCGCCCGGTCAGGATCACGGGTCCACGAGACCCGTCGCTACGGCATGGGGGACGTTGCGTGTCAACGGCAGTGGAATTCCGCATCCTGGGACCAGTGGGCGTCCGCGTCGGCGGGCAGGAGGTCCATCTCGGAGGGACCAAGCCCAAGACCGTGCTCAGCGCGCTGCTGCTGGCCGGGGAGCAGGTCGTCAGCGATGACAGGCTGAGCTACGTGCTGTGGCGCGACCGGCCGCCGAGAACCAGCGACGCGCAGATCTACACGTACATATCGCGGTTGCGGAAGGCCTTCGCCGGACACGCCAACATCGCCCGCCAGGGCCAGGGTTACGCGATGTCCATCGGCGCGGCGATGTTCGACTGGAAGCAGTTCACCCAGCTCTCCGCACAGGGGCGGTCCGCCCTTGCCAACCGCCGGTACCGGCTGGCCTCGCGGTACTTCACCGATGCCCTCGACCTGCAGAGCGGACCGGTGCTCACCGACACCACCGAGTACCTGCTCAGCGAGGAGGCCGCCGCGCTGACGGAGGCGAGGGTGGTGAGCATGGAGGGGCAGATCGAGGCGAACCTGGCCCTGGGACTCTACGAGGACGTGGTGCCCGACCTGTTCCGGCTGGTGGCCAAGTACCCGTTCCGAGAACGGGTGAGGGCGCAGCTGATGCTCGTCCTGCACCGCTGCGGCCGCCAGTCGGAAGCCATCGCCCTCTACCACCAGGGACGCCGGCTCCTGGCCGAGGAACTCGGCGTGGACCCGGGCATCCAACTGCGCGAGGTCTACCAGGGGATCCTGATGGGCCGCCCCGAACTCGGCGACGCGGCCTGATGACCGCCTACCGCCACGAACCGTACGGCCGGCAGACGTGCGCCTGGCAGGCGCAGATGACCGCGGCCGCCACCCACATCGCCGCCAGCGGGCCGGGGCTGTCCACCAGTGCCACGGACAGCCCGGACACGATCGCGACCAGCACGACCATCAGCAGCCAGGACCGGCGGCGGTACCGGCCGAGCCGCCCGGCGACCGCCGCGTCGAGGCTGTCGTCGAGCAGCGCGTCGACCGCCTCCGCGACGCGGTCGTCGATCAGGTCGCCGAACTTGTCGTTGAGATCACCACGCGACGTCTGAGCGGTCGTCATCATCGGCCTGTTTCCCGTTCTCGGCTGGTTGGTCGGTACGTCCACAACTCTGCCGGTCGCGGTCACTGCGGGCAGTCATGGAGACCCACGGGCCCGCGGTGGGTTTTCCCTACCCCATGTCCGTGGGTTGCCCCTGTGCCGCCGACGCGGCCCCCACACCTACTGTTTCCCGGAGTTCAGCAGATGGATGAGCAAGGAGCGTGGGCCGGCCGTGGACGAGCAGAAGCGCCGATGGGCCGGCCCCGACGGACGACGGGGCTGAGAACTGATGATGGACAACCCGAGGCCGACGGCCGTACCCGGGAGCCGGGGCCTGTCGCACAACCCCCTCAGGGCACTGCGCACCCCCGAACTGTGGCTGGCGTCCGCGCACCTGGCCACCGACGGGGTCATGGCGCTGGCCGGCTTCGCCGTCCTGGCGCTGCTGGCGACCGGCATCATGCTGCTGCCCGTCGCCCTCACCGGAATCCCCCTCGTGGTCGGCGCCGGATGGGCGCTGCACCGGTTGGCGCGGGTCGAACGCAGCAGGTTCGCCATGCTCACCGGAGTGGAGATCGCCGGGCAGCAGGCCCCCGAGCTGTCGATGCGTCCGCTGCAGTCCACGGCCTCGGTCCTCGGCAGCGAGCCGGTCTGGCGGCAGGCCGCGTACTTCACCCTGCTGATGCCGGTGTCGCTGCTGAACTTCTTCGCGGTGGCGCTCCTGTGGGCCGGCCCGGTGATGCTGGCGCTGCTGCCCTTCTACTACTTCGGCCTGCCGAACGGACAGGCGGCGATCGGCCCGCTGGTCGTCGACAATCCGCTGACCGCCCTGGCGGTCGCGACGGCGGGCCTGATCCTCGGTGCTACGGTGTCACCGGTCGCGGTGCGCGCCCTGCTGGCCCTGGACACGGGCATCGCCCGGTCCCTGCTCGCCCCGGGTCGGGACGTGGAGCTCACCCGCCGGGTCGAGTACCTGACGCAGAGCCGGGCCAGGGCCATGGACGCGGCGGAGGCCGAACGCCGGCGCATCGAGCGGGATCTGCACGACGGTGCGCAGCAGCGGCTGGTCGCCATGGCGATGACCCTGGGACGGGTCAGCTCCCGGCTCAAGGGTTCCGGCCAGGAGGCCACTGCGGAACTGGTCGACAGTGCTCGCGACGAGGCCCGCCAGGCCATCGTCGAGCTGCGGGACCTGACCCGGGGCCTGCACCCGCCGGTGCTCACCGACCGGGGCCTGGACGCCGCGCTCTCCGCGGTGGCCGCCCGCTCGCCGATCCCGGTGACGGTCGACGTCGAGGTGGAGCCCAGGCCGTCCGCCACCGTCGAGGGAGCCGCGTACTTCGTGGTGACCGAGGCACTGGCCAACGTCGGCAAGCACTCCGCGGCGACCAGCGCCTGGGTGCTGGTGCGGCGGATCGGCGACCGGCTGATGGTCGCGATCGGCGACGACGGGATCGGCGGTGCCGATCCCGCCCGGGGCAGCGGCCTCACCGGTCTGGCGGACCGGGTGGCCGGGCTGGACGGAAAGCTGACGGTCACGAGCCCGGTGGGCGGACCGACCACGATCGAGGTGGAAATGCAATGCGTGTAGTGATCGCCGAGGATTCCGCACTGCTGCGGCAGGGCATGGTGCTTCTCCTCGAGGAACAGGGCATCGAGGTCCTGGCGGCGGTCGGTGACGGAGAGGCCCTGCTGCGGGCGGTGGCCACACACCGGCCCGACGTGTGCGTGGTCGACGTGCGGATGCCGCCGACCTTCGTGGACGAGGGCCTGCGCGCCGCGCTGGTGATCCGCAACCGGTGGCCGGATGTCGGGGTGCTCGTGCTGTCCGCGTACGTCGAGCAGAGCTATGCCGTCGACCTGATCGGCGACGACGGGCAGGGAGTCGGCTACCTCCTGAAGGACCGCGTCTCGGACGTCGACGAGTTCGTCGGCGCGCTGAAGCGGGTGCTGTTGGGGGACACCGTGCTGGACCCCGAGGTCGTCAAGCAGATGCTGGCCCGCAGCCGCAGGAAGGACCCGCTGAGCTCGCTGTCCCCCCGGGAGAAGGACGTGCTGTCCGCCATGGCGGAAGGCCGCTCCAACTCGGGGATCGCCGCCCAGCTGGTCGTCGGGCCCGCCGCAGTCGAAAAGCACATCAGCAACATCTTCACGAAGTTCGGCCTGCACCCGGAGGACGGCGAGAACCGCCGGGTCCTGGCTGTCCTACGCTACTTGGGAGCTTGAAAGCATGTCCTCTGGCAAGAACAACAAGTCGCTCATCACGGGTACCGCGCTGCTCGTCCTGCTCGTCGTCATCGGGGCGGGCGCCTGGACGATGCTCAAGGTGCTGCCCGGTCAAAAGGACTTTTCCCAGACCGACCAGGCCGACGCCGCCTCCGTCACGCTGCTGACCGTCAACACGGCCAACGCGGGCGTCTCACTGAGCCCCAGCAACGACTCCGCGGTGCACGTCACGGCGACCGGCAAGTACACCGACAGCCCGCCGACCGTCACCACCAGTACGTCCGGCGGGACCATCACCGTCTCGCAGTCGTGCTCGGGCGACTGCGACATCAAGCTCGACATCACGCTGCCCGCCCAGCTCGCGGCGAAGGTGTCCTCCGGTGACTCCTGGACCACCGGGCACGACCTGGCCGGCAGCCTCGACATCACCACCCGCTCGGGCGCCATCGACCTCACCAACCCCTCCGGCCCGCTGACCCTGAAGAGCGGCAGCGGCCAGATCAAGGTGGCAGGCGCGGGCTCGGACACGATGGACGCGACGTCGAAGGACGGCGAGGTCCGGGCCGCCTTCCGCGCCGCCCCGACCACGGCGAACGTGACCACCCACGACGGTGGCGTGGACATCACCCTGCCGTCCTCGGACTACTACATCCAGGCGCAGAGCGCGAACAGCTCCCCGAAGATCGACCTGCCGATCGACCGGAACTCCAAGCACAGCGTCATGGTGAAGACCAACAGCGGCGGTATCGACATCCACCGCTGAGAGACCACCGCCACCGGTGAGCAGCACGGCGACCGCCGTTCTCGCGGCCGCCGGAGCCGGTGGCGGTTCGGACGGAGCCCAGACCATTACCCCCGGTGGTCTGGGCTCCGTCACCACCCTTCCCGGGGACGCACGGACGCCCCCGGTCCGCGCGGGGAGCGGCGGCCGGAGGCGTCGTGACGGGCAGGGTGTCGAGCAGTGGGCGTCGAGCAGTGGGTGTTCAACCGCTCCCGGCGAGCGCCGGGTCGGCGGGGACGGTGACCGCCGTCACCAGGAGTCCGCGGCAGGCGGACCAGGCCCCCTCGAAGCCGGCCAGCCGCACACCCGACACGACGGGGCCCGGTACCAGCAGACGGGCCGTGAAGACCGGGGAGTCGGCCTCGAAGGTGATGACGGCCTGGTCGAAGTCCAGCCAGCTGCCGGTCAGTGGGTACCAGGCCTTGTAGACGCTCTCCTTGGCGCTGAAGAGCAGTCGGTCCCAGCGCACGTCGGGGCGGCGGTCGAGGAGGACCGCCACCATCGACCGCTCCTCCTCGACCGCCACCATCCCCAGCTTGAAGGGCAGCGGTTCGTCGGGTTCGGCGTCCAGGCCCAGGGAGGCCACCGTGGCCGCGGGTGCCACCGCGGCGGCCCGGTACCCGGGGCAGTGGGTCATGGAGCCGACAAAGCCGGGCGGCCAGGACGGGGCGCCGGACGGCCCCGGCACCAGAGCCGCCGGGGGCGTCCCAAGCCGTGCCAGCGCGGTTCGGGCGCAGGCGCGGACGGTGGCGAACTCCCGGCGCCGGCGCCGCACGGCGTGCGTGAGCACCGCCCGCTCCTCGGGGAAGAGCGGGACCCCGTCGAGGTCGGCGAACGCCTCCGCGACCTCGACCGGCGGGGAGAACAGGTCCGCGACCAGCGCGCCGCCGCTCACACCAGGACGCTGCCGTTGCCGGGCCGCCGTCCGCGGGTGCGGCGGTTGTCCAGGTTCACGAAGGTGCGGTGCAGCCAGCGGTCGAAGCCGTCGTAGCTCGGCTCGAACGCGGTGCGTCCGTGGAGGGTGACCCGGTTGTCGACGAAGGCCATCTCGCCCTGCTGGAGGACGAGCGTGCGCGCGGTCCGCAGGAAGGCGTCGCGCAGCGCGGTCAGGGCGGACCCGGCCTCCTCGTCCAGCGCCTCGGTGGCGTGGAAGTCGACGCGGACGTTGGGGTCCGCCGGGCTGCCGCTGAACACCGGGTGCACCGGGCCGGAGTCCCCGCTGCCGAAGGACGGCGGCGGGGACGTGCGGAAGCGCGGCTGGCCCAGCACCTCGACGACGTGCTCGGGCAGCAGGCCCAGGGTGTTGCGCACCGAGGTGACGAGCGTGCCGGCGGTGCGGGTGCGGTCGTTGCGCAGGCACAGCAGTCCGACGAAGTCGGGGCGGTGCGGGTGGAACGCGTTCTCCACGTGGAGTTCGAGCGGCACGGAGCCGGCGTTGCTCTGCGAGGTCTCCCGGCCGGGGACGGGCACGACGTTCTGGACGAGGGCGCCGAACTTCTCCTCGCGGTAGGCGACGATCTCCCCGAGGTTCAGCGCGACGAGCGCGGCGATCGCGGCCGGCACGGCTGCCTCGCGCTCGACCGAGTCCGGTACGGCCGGGGTGAACGGCAGCTCCTCCTCGACGACCGGCAGGTTGCGCAGCGCGAGGATGCCGTCCTCGCCGGGGTCGTGGCGGTAGGCGCGGATCACCTCCTGCACGCGGTGCGGCAGGCGGCACGAGAGCTCCCGTGCCGCTTCCACCCACACGGGGTCGTCGATCAGCCGCGGCGCGGTGTAGGCCAGTTGCGTCGCCAGCAGCGCGACCTCGCGCCGCTCCTGCTCGGACAGCGTCAGCGTGAGCCGGTTGTCGGCGGGCGCCAGAACCGGTTCAGGCAGCAGTGTGGTCATGGGGTTTCCTCTTCTCCCGATCTTCTAGGGGCCGTACGGGCGGTCAGGGCCTCAGCTGGACATCGCCACCAGGACGCGGCGGTCGCCGGTGAAGGGCCGGCGGCCGTGGGCGACCAGGAGGTTGTCGATCAGCAGCAGGTCGCCGGTGCGCCAGTCCACGTCGACCGCGGCCTCCAGACCGCGGTCGCGGATCTGGGTGACGTACTCGGGCGGGATGGCGCCGCCGTCGGCGAAGCTCACCGACTGCGGCAGCTCGTCGGCGGGCATCACCCTGGCCAGGGCGGCGGCGTCCGCGCCGAGCATCGCCGGGTGCCACTGGTCGGCCTGGTTGAACCAGACCTCCGCGCCGGTGACCGGGTGCCTCACGGTGGCGGGGCGGTTCTGGACCACGCGCAGGGCGTTGCCGGGACGCCACTGCCACTCGGCCTCGGCGCCGGCCAGGAACCGCTCGACCTCCGCCGGGTCGTCGGTCTCGAAGGTTTCCTGCCAGCTCTTGCCGAGACCGCGGCCGCCGTGCAGGTTCTGGGTGTAGCGGACGCCGCCCGCGAAGGCCTCGCGCACCTCGGCGTCCAGCGACTCCAGCCACAGCGCGGCGTCGACCACCGGGGTGGCCCCGCCGGTTCCGGGCTGGACGGCGCAGAAGAACAGCAGCCGCTCCGGCCAGGCATGGGCGTACGAGAGCTCGTTGTGCATCGAGATGACGAACTCGGCCGGGTACTCCGTCGAGGTGTACACGTTCCGGCCGACCTTGGTCCGCGGTGAGTTCCCGTGGACGTAGGCCGCCCGGTTCGGCAGCAGTTCGTCCATGACGGTGCCGAGCGTCTCCTCGGTGACGCCGAAGCCCCGGAACACCAGTGCCTTCCGTTCGGTCAGCAGCGCGGCGACATCCGTTCGCCGGAGCTCGGCGAGGAGTCCCTCCGCGTCGCCGGCCACGCCCGAACTCTCCGGGCCGATCTCCAGGGGCTTCCACGCCAGGCGATCCGTCATCACAGCCTTTTCCCTTTCTCCGCCATCGGCGGCACCTCCGCCGCGGGCAGCGCACGGAATCACTGAGTAGAGAGGATCTTTCGCTTTTCTATATTCCGTCTACAAAATTCAATCCGTTGAATATAGGGCCGATCCAATCGCTCTGACCTGGGCATATGCGTAAATTCTGAGTGTTCATGTCACATATCTGAGGGCTCGTCCGCGCCGCTCGGGGTGAGATATAGACCACCTATAGGGCCACTCGGAGAGTAGGTATTCAAGCATTGCCGCCGTCCGTCACCAGGCGGACGAAGACACGTATTGGGAGCGAAATGTCCGAGCAGAACGCGCAGGAGTACCTGGTCGTGCTCAACGACGAGGAGCAGTACTCGATCTGGCGGGCCGAGCGTGAGCTGCCCGCCGGCTGGCGCGCCGAAGGTACCCGCGGCACCAAGGAGGAATGCCTGTCCCACATCGGCACGGTGTGGACCGACATGCGCCCGCTGAGCCTGCGTCAGCGCATGGCCGAGAACGCCGCCTGACCCTCCCCCCTCCCCACCCCCTTTCCCCGTCCCTCCTGACCACGCTCGGAGCACTCGTGGCACGTCAGACGCCCCTCACCCGTCTCATCGCGGACCTGGCAGCCCAGGCTCCGGACACGGTCGCCGTTCGCCACGGCAACCAGGAGATCACCTACGCGGCGCTCGACGAGGCGGCCAACCGGCTCGCGCACTACCTGCGCGACGCCGGTGTCCGCCCGGAGAGCCTGGTCGGCACCCACCTGCCGCACAGTGCCGAGCTGCCGTCGGCCGTCCTCGGCGTCTGGCGGGCCGGCGCGGTCGCCGTGCCGCTGGACGCCGACGGGCCGGCCGCGCACCTGCGCCGGATCCAGCAGGGCAGCGCCGTCGGCGTCGTCCTCACCCTGGAGCGGTTCGCGGCCGAGGTGGCGGGCGAGGGCGTGCGGGTGGTGCTCCTGGACGCGGACGAGGAGGACATCTCGTTCTTCCCGGCGACCGACCCCGGGGCGACCTCGGAGAGCGCCTGGGTGAGCCGGGGCCCGGACGGCACGGCTCTGGTCGTCGAGCACGCGGCCCTGGCCAACCAGGTCCGCTGGACGGCGCGCCGGCACGGGATCGGCGCCGCCGACCGGATCCTCCACCTGGACCGCGCCGTCGACGCCCCGTGGCCGGTGTTCACCGCACTGGCCGCCGGCGCGACCGCGGTGCTGGCGACGCCGGAGGAGGCCGCCGAGCCGGGACGGCTGGCGCACCTCGTCGCCGGACAGCGGGTGACCGTCCTGCCGGCCACTCCCGACCTGCTCGCCGACCTGGCGGGCGGCCAGGAGACGGCGGACCGCTCCGCCGTCAGGCTCGTGCTCGCCGTGGGCACCCCGCTGGAGGCGGACCTCGGCCGGTCGGTTCTCAAGGCCCTGCCCGGGGCCGCGCTCTGGCACGTCTACGGACCGGGCGCCCTCGCCGTCACCGCCCACCCCTTCGACGCCGGGCAGGACGCGCCCCACGCCGTCCTCGGGCGTCCGATCGACAACGTCCGCGTCCTCGTCCTGGACGAGGAGGGCAGCCCGGTCCCGCCGGGTGTCCCCGGCGAGATCCACGTCGCCGGCCTCGGTGCCGCCCACGGCTACCTGGGCGCCCCCGCCCTGACCGCGGCGGCCTTCGTCCCCGCCCAGTACGGTCCCCCCGGCTCCCGCCTCCACCGCACCGGCGACCTGGCCCGCTGGCGCACCGACGGCGCCCTGGAGTACCTGGGTCGCACCGGAGAGGTCACCGCCACCGCCGGTGACGACCGGCAGGCACCGCGCACCGCGGGGCGCCCGCCCTACACGGCCCCCGCCACCGAGGCCGAGCAGATCGTCGCCCAGGCGTGGTCCCGCCTCCTGGAGGTGGAGCGGGTCGGTGCCGACGACAACTTCTTCCAGCTCGGCGGCTACTCGCTGGTCATCACCCAGCTCGCCGAGCAGCTGCGCGCGGCGACCGGCCGTCAGATCGCCCTCGCCGACCTGTTCACCGCGGTGACCGTGCGCGAGCAGGCCCGCCTGATCGATCCCGACGGCGGCGCCGACCGGGCGACCCCGCCCGCCGTCACCGCCGTGCCGCGCGACACCGCGCTGCCGCTGTCCTACGGCCAGCGCCGCCTGTGGTTCATGGACTCGATGCAGCCGCAGAGCCCGGAATGGGTCTCCTCGCTGTCCCTGCGGGTGGCCGCGGACACCGGGCCGGAGGCCGTCCGGGCCGCCCTCGACGCCCTCGGCGAGCGCCACGAGGCCCTGCGCACCCGCTACCTGAGCCAGGACGGCGAGCCGCTGCAGGTCGTCGAGGCCCACCGGCCGATCGAGCTGAAGGTCGTCGAGGGCACCCGCGAGGAGCTGCTCATGGCCTGCCAGGAGCAGTTCGACACCGGCTTCGACCTCTCCTCCGGGCGCCTGTGGCGGGCCCTGCTCTGCGGTGAGGGCGACGGCGACCGGCTGCTCCTGATCACCTTCCACCACATCGCCTGCGACGGCTGGTCCACCGCGGTCCTGGAGAGCGAGTTCCGCGAGCTGGTCGAGGCGCACCGCGCGGGCCGCAGCGCCGATCTGCCCGAACTCCACCTGCAGTACGCCGACTTCGCCGCCTGGCAGCAGGAGTGGCGCAGCAAGGAGAGGCTCGCCGAGAGCCTCGACCACTGGCGGACCGCCCTGGCCGGGGCCGCCCCGCTGGAACTGCCCGTCGACCACCCCCGCCCGGCCGAGCGCGACGGGCGCGGCGGCGTCGTCACCTTCACCGTCCCCGGCCCGCTGGCCGCCGCGGCCAAGGCGTTCGGCCGCCGGCACGAGGCCACCCCGTTCATGACCCTGCTCACCACCTTCGGCACCCTGCTCGCCCGGCACACCGGGCAGTGGGACGTCGTGGTGGGCGCGCCGGTCGCCGGCCGCACCCGCGCCGAGACCGAGCCCATGGTCGGCTTCTTCCTCAACTCCCTGGTGCTGCGCTGCCGCCTCGACGACCGGCAGTCCTTCGCCACCGCCCTGCAGGACGTCCGCACCTCCTGCCTGTCCGCCTTCGCCCACCAGGACCTGCCGTTCGAGCACCTGGTCGAGGAGCTGCGGCCCGAGCGCGACCTCTCCCGGACCCCGCTGTACCAGGTCGCGTTCAACATGCACGACGAGCAGCTGGCCGCGGGCATGCCCGACCGCGAGGACATCGGCTTCCTGCGCGACGCCCGCCGGGTCGCCAAGACCGACCTGACCCTGTACGTCCGCGCGGAGGCCGACGGCAGCTGGACCGGCGCCTTCGAGTACGCCAGTTCGCTGTTCGAGCACGCCACGATCGAGCGGCTGGCCGACCACTTCCTGCGGCTGCTGGAGTCCGCCGTCACCGACCCCGGTTCGGCGCTCGCCGAGCTGGACATCCTCACCGACGCCGAGCGAGAGGAGCTGTCGACCGGCTGGAACGACACCCGGCAGACGTGGGAGCCCGGCTCGGTCATCGACCTGTTCGAGGCCCGTGCCGCCGAGACCCCCGACGCCCCCGCCCTGATCAGCGGCGGACAGGTGCTCACCTACCGGGAGCTCGACGAGCAGGCCAACCGGATGGCCCACCACCTCATCGCCAACGGTGCCCGCCCGGACACCCTGGTCGGCGTCTGCCTGGAGCGGGGCCCCGGGCTGGTCACCGCACTGCTCGGCGTCTGGAAGGCCGGGGCCGGCTACGTCCCGCTGGACCCGGCCAACCCGGCCGAGCGGCTGAGCCACGTCCTGGCCGACTGCGGCGCCCCCGTCCTGGTCACCGAGTCCCCGCTCACCGCCCTCACCGAGTCCTTCGCCGGCGCCCGGGTCTTCGTCGACCGGGACGAGCAGGCCATTGCGGCCCGCCGCGCCGACGCCCCGGCGCGTCCCGGCGACCCGGACCACCTCGCCTACGTCATCTACACCTCGGGCTCGACCGGCAAGCCCAAGGGCGTCATGGTCACCCAGCACGGCCTGGTCAACCACCTGCGCTGGGCGGCCCGCGACCTGGTCACCGGCGAGGGCGGCGCCCCGCTGTTCTCCTCCGTCGCCTTCGACCTCCCGGCGACCAATCTCTACGTCCCCCTGATCACGGGGCAGCCGGTGCACGTCCTGCCGGCCGACCTGGACCTGTCCGGCCTCGGCCCCGCCCTCGCGGCGGCCGGCCCGTTCAGCTTCGTCAAGCTCACCCCCGGTCACCTGGAACTGCTCAGCCACCAGCTCACCGCCGAACAGTGCGAGCGGCTCGCCCGGCTGATCCTGGTCGCCGGTGAGGCGCTGACCGCCCGCACCGCCAACCACTGGCGGGAGATCCTCGGCGCAGGCCGGCTCATCAACGAGTACGGGCCGACCGAGGCGTCGATCGGCTCCACCGCCCACCCGGTGGTCACCGCCTACGACCAGCCGGTGCCGCTGGGCGGCTCCCTGCCCAACACCACCGGCTACGTCCTGGACGGCAACGGCCGGCTCGCCCCGGTCGGGGTCGCCGGCGAGCTCCACATCGGCGGCGACGGAGTGGCCCGCGGCTACCTCGGCCGGCCGGACCTGACCGCGGAGAAGTTCGTTCCGGACCCGTTCGGCCCGGCCGGCTCCCGGCTGTACCGCACCGGCGACCTGACCCGCCGGCTCCCCGACGGCGCCATCGAGTTCCTCGGCCGCATCGACGATCAGGTCAAGCTGCGCGGCTACCGGATCGAACTCGGCGAGATCCAGGCCCAGTTGACCGCGATTCCGGGCATCAGGGACGCCGTGGTCGTGCTGCGCACGGACGACCGGGGGGAGAAGTCCCTCGCCGCCTACGTCGTCCCCGAGAGCGGCACCGCCGACCCGCAGGCCATCCGCGCCCACCTGGCCGGGGCGCTGCCGGAGTACATGGTCCCCGCCACCGTCTCGGAGCTGCTGGCCATCCCGCTGACCTCGAACGGGAAGCTGGACCACCGGGCCCTGCCCGCCGTCGAGGCTCCGGCCGGCGACCACTGCGCGCCGGCCACCCCCACCGAGGAGCGCATCGCCGAGATCTGGGCGGACATCCTCGGCCTGGAACGGGTCAGCGTCCTGGACAGCTTCTTCGAGATCGGCGGCCACTCGATCCTCGCGATCCGCATGACCGCGCAGCTCCAGGACGAGTTCGACGTCAACCTCACCATTCGAACGGTGTTCGACATGCCTACGGTCCGCGGACTGGCCGAGGCGATCGAGAACGAGATCAAGGCGGAGATCGAGCGGCTTGCCGACTCCGAGCTCATCGACAACTAGCGCTGGCGGGAGACCAGGGATCATGAACACCGGCGACAAGTCGTCCACCAAGCAGAACGCGGCCAACCTGCGGGAGGAGCTGCTGCGCCGCCGCCTGGCGGGCAAGCGCGGCAACCACCGGCCAGCCATCACCGCCGCCGACCGCGAGCAGCCGCTGCCGCTCTCGTTCGGTCAGGAGCAGATGTGGGTCCTCAACCGGATGGACCCCGAGAGCCCTGAGTACCTCGTCCCGCTGGCGCTGCGGCTGACCGGCGCGCTGGACGTCGGCGCCCTGCGCACCGCCTGGGACCGGATCGTGGCACGGCACGAGATCCTGCGCACCCGGTACGCGCTGGTGGGCGAGCGCCCGGTGCAGCGGGTCGACGCGGCCCGGCCGCTGGACATCGCCGTCGTCGACCTGTCGCACCTCCCGGCCGACGACCGGGAGGTGCGGGCCCGCGCCCTGGCGGAGGAGGAGGCCACCGCCCCCTTCGACCTGGAGCGCGAGTGGCCGGTGCGGGCGAAGCTGTTCACCCTGGCCGACGACGACCACCTGCTCGTCGTCACCCTCCACCACATCGCCTGCGACGCCTGGTCGGTGGGCATCGTCACGCGGGAGCTGGACCGGTTCTACCGCGCGGCCGTCACCGGCCAGGACGACCAGCCGGCCCCGCTGCCCCTCCAGTACGCCGACTATGCGGCCTGGCAGCGCGGCGAACTGAGCGGCCCCGCCCTGGAGCGCCAGCTCTCCTACTGGCGCGAGCAGCTCGCCGGTCTGCCGGTACTGGACCTGCCCACCGACCGTCAGCGGCCCGCCCTGCGCGACCCGAGCGGCGCCTCGGTGCCGTTCAGCATCCCGGCCGACCTGGCCGGGCGCGTCGGCGAACTCGCCCGCCGGCACGGCGTCACCCGCTTCGTCGTCCTGCTCACCGCCTACCAGGTGCTGCTCTCCCGCTACACCCGCAGCACCGACATCCCGGTCGGCGTGACCGTCTCCGGACGCAACCGCCCCGAGCTGCAGGAACTCGTCGGCTACGGCATCAACGTCCTGGTGGCCCGCGCCGCCTGGACCGGCGACCCGTCCTTCGCCGAACTGGTCACCGCCGGCCGCGGCACCGTCCTCGACGCGTACGAACACCAGGCCGTGCCGTTCGCCCGCCTCGTGGACGAGCTGCAGCCCGAGCGCGACCTCTCCCGCACCCCGCTCTACCAGGTCGACTTCATCATGCGCGAGCAGCGCGACGCCGGCCTGGAGCTGCCCGGCGTCTCCGTGCGGCGCGAATCCGGTGAGGGCATCGCCAAGGTCGACCTCACCCTGGACGTCGAGGACGTCCAGGACGGCCCGCTCAACGCCCGGCTGGACTTCGCCACCGCGCTGTTCGACCGGACCACCGCCGAGCGCTTCGCCCGCCAGTACGTCCAGGTGCTGGAGAGCGCCACCGCCGACCCCGGGGCGCCGCTGTCCACCCTGGAGATCCTCCCCGAGGAGGAGCGCCGCCTGGTGCTCGGCACCTGGGCCGACGGCGGAGCCGCCGAGCGGCCGCAGCTCACCGTCGACCTGATCCGCGCCCAGGCCGCCGCCACCCCCGACGCGGTCGCCGTCGTCGTCGGCGAGGAGCACCTCACCTACCGCGAGCTGGACGAGCAGTCCAACCGGATCGCCCGGTGCGTGCTCGAACTGGGCGCCCGCCCCGACATGCTCATCGGCGTCTGCCTGAACCGCGACGTCCACCTCGTCCCCACCCTGGTCGGCATCTGGAAGGCCGGCGCCGCCTACCTCCCGCTGGACCCGAGCGTCCCCATCGACCGCCTCCGCTTCATGCTGGAGGACACCCAGGCGTCGATCGTGGTCACCACCGGCCAGCACATCCCCACCCTGGCCGGCATCCACTACGGCACCTTCCTCGTGCTGGACCAGGACCAGTACCTCGTCGACGAGCAGCCGGACACCGACCCCCTCGTCCCGCTCGACCCGCAGGCGCTGGCCTACGTCATCTACACCTCCGGCTCCACCGGGCGCCCCAAGGGCGTCATGATCCACCAGCACGGCCTCGCCAACTACCTGCGGTGGACCGTCGGTTCGTACGCCGCCCACGGGAACGCCGGCGCGCCGCTGTTCTCCTCCATCTCCTTCGACCTCGGCATCCCCGACCTCTTCACCCCGCTGATCACCGGCCAGTCGGTCCACCTCATGCCGATGGACCTCGACACCGCCACCCTCGGCCCCGCCCTCGCGGCGGCCGGCCCGTTCAGCTTCATCAAGCTCACCCCCGGCCACCTCGACCTGCTCACCCACCAGCTCACCCCCGAGCAGGCCCACGGCCTCGCCGGCCTGGTGATCGCGGCCGGCGACACCTTCCCCACCTCGCTCGCCGACCGCTGGCAGCGGCTCGCCGGCCCCGGCGGCACCATGGTCGGCTCGGAGTACGGCCCGACCGAGATCACCATCGGCAACTCCGGCAGCCCGATCACCGACCTGCCCGCGGCCGAGCTCATCCCGCTCGGGGAGCCCATCCCCAACAGCACCATGTACGTCCTCACCGACGACCTCGCCCCCGTCCCCGTCGGGGTGCCGGGCGAGATCTACATCGGCGGCGACGGTCTGGCCCGCGGGTACCTGGGCCGCCCGGACCTGACGGCGGAGAAGTTCGTCCCCAACCCCTTCGGCCCGGCCGGGTCCCGCCTCTACCGCGCCGGCGACCTGGCCCGCTGGCTCGCGGACGGCTCGCTGGACTTCCTCGGCCGCATCGACAACCAGGTCAAGATCCGCGGCTACCGCATCGAACTCGGCGAGATCGAGGCCCGCCTGCGCCTGCACCCGACCGTCGGGGACACCGTCGTCAGCGTGCGCGAACCCAGCCCCGGCAACAAGCGGCTCACCGCCTACGTGGTCGCCGCCGACGGCGACACCTTCGACCCGGAGGTGCTGCGCGCCCACCTGGCCGCCGCGCTGCCCGAGTACATGGTGCCGACCGCCTTCGTCGCCATCGACAGCATCCCGCTGACCGGAAACGGCAAGGTCGACCACCGCGCGCTGCCCGCCCCGGGCGAAGCGGCCGCCGGCGGCCACCGCGCGCCGGCCACCGCCCTCGAGGAGGAGCTGACCGGGATCTGGGGCGAGGTGCTCGGCCTGCAGCGCATCAGCGTCCTCGACAGCTTCTTCGAGCTCGGCGGCGACTCCATCGGCGTCGTCCGCCTGGTCGGCGCCCTGCGCACCGCCGGCTACGACCTCACCGTCCGGGACGTCTTCCAGCACCGCACCGTCGCGTCCCTCGCCGAGCACCTCACCGGCCAGGCCACCGACGGGTCGCTGGTCACCGCGGTGGAGCCGTTCGCACTGATCGGCGACGAGGACCGCGCCGCGCTGCCCGAGGGCGTCGTGGACGCCTACCCGCTGTCGCAGATCCAGACCGGCATGCTGGCCGAGATGCTGGCCGCCCAGGACGACGGCGCGGGCAAGGACGTCTACCACAACGTCAACCTCTTCCGGATGGCCGACGGTCGCCCGCTCGACCAGGACGCGCTGCGCGGAGCCCTGCGGGAGGTCCTGAACCGCCACCAGGCGCTGCGCACGTCCATCCACCTCAACGGCTACTCCCAGCCGCTCCAGCTCGTCCACGCCGAGACCGGTGACCTCCCGCTGCGCGTCGAGGACCTGCGCGGCCTGGACACCGCGGAGCAGGAACGCCGCGAGGCCGCCGGCCTCGCCCACGAGCGCGACAGCGCCTTCGACCTGACCGTCGCCCCGCTGCTGCGCGTCGGCGTGAACATCGAGTCGGACGACGCCTGGTCGCTCACCCTCAGCCACTGCCACGCCGTCACCGACGGCTGGACCCTGAACACGCTGCTGATGGAGCTGGTGGAGTGCTACCGGGAGCTGCGCGACGGCCGTGAGCTGCCCGCCTACGAGGCGCCGGCCGTCCGGTTCGCGGACTTCGTCGCGGCGGAGCTGGAGTCGCTGGCCTCCGAGGAGGACCGCGCCTTCTGGCAGGACGTGGTGGCGGAGCACGCGCCGCTGCGACTGCCGGAGTCGTGGGCCGACCCGCAGGGCGGTACGCGCGACCGGCACGGCGTACGGGTGCCCTTCCTCGACCTGGAGGAGGAGCTGCACCGGCTCGCCAACGACGCCAAGGCCTCGGTGAAGAGCGTGCTGCTGGCGGCGCACCTCAAGGTGCTGGGCATGCTCAGCGCGGAGGAGGCCATTCACGCGGGCGTGGTCTACCACGGGCGTCTGGAGGCGCCGGGTGCGGAGCGGGTGCTGGGCATGCACCTGAACACCCTGCCGTTCCCCGCCACCCGTGCGTCGGGCACCTGGCGCGAGGTGGTGGAGCGGATCTTCGCGCAGGAGTCGGAGATCTGGGCCCACCGCCGCTACCCGCTGCCCGCCATCCAGCGCGACAGCGGCACCCGCGAGCGGCTCGTCTCCGTCCTCTTCGAGTACCAGGACTTCGGCCAGCTCGGCACCGCGAGCGTCGGCACCTCGGTCCAGCAGGACATCGGCGGCAACGAGTTCGCGCTCAACGTGACCGCCTCCGACGGGCACATCGCCCTCAACACGACGTCGGACGTCGTGAGCCGGGCCGCACTCGAGCGGCTGGGTGCGCTGTACCGGCTGGTGCTGGAGGCGATGGCGGCGGATCCGGACGGTGACGCGTCGGGTGTGGTGTTGCCGGAGGCGGAGCGTGCTGTTCTGCTGCGTGGTGGTTCGGTCGTGGAGTGGGGTGCGGGTTCGGCTCTGGAGTTGTTCCGGGCTCGTGCGGTTGCTTCGCCGGATGCGGTCGCGGTGGTGTTCGGTGAGGAGCGGGTTTCGTACGGCGAGCTGGACACGTGGTCCTCGCGGATCGCGGGCCGGCTGCGCGGGCGGGGGGTCGGGTCCGGATCGGTTGTGGGTCTGTTTGTGGACCGTGGTCCGGGTGTTGTGGCGGCGATGCTGGGTGTGTGGAAGGCGGGGGCTGCGTATGTTCCGGTCGATCCGTCGCTTCCGGCCGAGCGGGTGGGCTACATGCTCGCCGACTCGGGTGCCGCGCTCGTCCTGACCGACGCCGACCCGGCTGGTCGTCTGGGTGAGTACGCGGGTCCGTGGCTGGCGCTGGACGGCGGTTCCGAGGTGAGCTGGGACGGCATCGTCCCGGCTGTCGATGAGCTGGCGTACGTCCTCTACACCTCGGGTTCGACCGGTCGCCCCAAGGGTGTGATGATCGGGCACGGTGCGCTGGTGAACCTGTTGGGTTCGATCCGTGACGACGTGACTCCGGGTGCTCCGGGCACGTGGCTGGCTTCGACGTCGGTGTCGTTCGACATCTCGGGTCTGGAGCTGCACCTGCCGCTGATCACCGGAGGGAAGATCGTCCTGGCCTCGGCCGAACAGGCCAAGGACGCGACGGCGCTGGTGGAGCTGGTGGCCCGCAACGAGGTCACCCATGTCCAGGCGACTCCGTCGGGTTGGCGTCTGCTGCTGGCGGCGGGCTTCGACAACTACGCCGTCACCGCGCTCGTCGGTGGTGAGGCGCTGACCGCCGGCCTGGCGCGGGAGCTGCTGCCGAAGGTCGATCGTCTGGTGAACGTCTACGGTCCGACCGAGACGACGATCTGGTCCGCGCAGGGCGAGGTCCCGGAGGGGGTGGAGCGGGTCTCGATCGGTGGTCCGCTGGCCAACACCCGGCTGCACGTTCTGGACGGTGGCCTTCAGCTGGTGCCGCAGGGTGTGACGGGTGAGCTGTTCATCGGTGGTGACGGTCTGGCCCGTGGTTACCTGGGCCGCCCGGACCTGACGGCGGAGAAGTTCGTTCCGAACCCCTTCGGGCCGGCCGGCTCCCGCCTGTACGCGACGGGTGACCTGGCCCGTGTCCTCGCGGACGGCACTCTGGAGTGCCTGGGCCGCATCGACGGTCAGGTGAAGGTGCGCGGCTACCGCATCGAGCTCGGCGAGATCGAGAGCGCCCTGTGCGAGCACGCCTGGGTTCGTGACGCCGTCGTGACGGCCCAGGAGGACGCGCACGGGGACAAGTCCCTGGTCGCCTACGTCGTCAGTGCCGACGACTCGGCTCCGGACACGGTCGTGCTGCGGGAGTTCCTGGCCCGCTCGCTGCCCGAGTACATGGTGCCGACCGCCTTCGTTGCTCTGGACGTCATCCCGCTGACCAACAGCGGCAAGGTCGACCACAAGGCCCTGCCGGTTGTCGACCAGACCGCTTTCGCCAGCGCCGAGATCGTCGCCCCGCGCACCCCGCTGGAGGAGCGTCTGGCCGCCATCTGGTCGGACGTCCTGGGCGTCGCCCGGGTCGGTGTCGAGGACAGCTTCTTCGAGCTCGGCGGCGACTCCATCCGCGTCGTCCGTCTGGTCGGCGCCCTGCGGGCCGCCGGCTACGAGGCTTCCATCCGGACGGTCTTCACCCACACCACCATCGCCGGCCTCGCCGGTGTTCTCGCCGGGAACGGCGGCGCATCGCTGGTCACCGCGGTGGAGCCGTTCGCGCTGATCAGTGACGGGGACCGGGCCGCGCTGCCCGAGGGTGTCGTGGACGCCTACCCGCTGTCGCAGATCCAGACCGGCATGCTCGTCGAGATGATGGCCGCCCAGGGCCGGGGCGAGTCCGCCTACCTGAACATCAACTCCTTCCGCATCCCGGACACCACGCCCTTCGACCTCGACGCCCTCACGAAGGCCGCCGCCGTCGTGACCGGCCGCCACGAGGCCCTGCGCACCTCGCTGGACTTCGAGACGTACAGCCAGCCCCTGCAACTGGTGCATGCGGAGGCGACGATCCCCGTCCGCATCGAGGACCTGCGGGGTCTGACGGTCGACGGGCAGCGTGCCGCACTACTGGCCTTCACCGCCCGGGAGAAGGCCGAGTCGTTCGACCTCGGGACCGCTCCACTGCTGCGGATCGCGATCCACCTGGAGTCGGACGAGGCCTGGCGACTGACCTTCACCTACAACCACGCCATCGCCGAGGGCTGGAGCTACCACTCGCTGCTCATGGAGCTGCTGGCGTCCTACCAGCACCTGCGCGACGGCCGTGAGCTGCCCGCCTACGAGGCGCCATCGGTCCGCTACGCGGACTTCATCGCGGCCGAGCTGGAGTCGCTGGCCTCCGAGGAGGACCGCGCCTTCTGGCGGAACGTCGTCGCCGACCACACGCCGTTCGAGCTGCCGTCGGGGTGGCGCGCCCAGGGCGGTGCGAAGGAGCCCTACCGCCTGGAGGTCGACTACCGCGACCTGGAGGACGGGCTGCGCCGGCTGGCGCGCCGCACGAGCACCTCGCTGAAGAGCGTGCTGCTGGCCGCCCACCTCAAGGTGCTGAGCATGCTCAGCCCGGAGCGGGCCTTTCATACCGGCGTGGTCTACCACGGGCGTCTGGAGGCGCCGGGCGCCGAGCGGGTGCTGGGCATGCACCTGAACACGCTGCCGTTCCCCGCCACCCGCCCGTCCGGCACCTGGCGCCAGCTGGTGGAGCAGGTCTACGCCCAGGAAGCGGAGACCTGGGCCCACCGCCGCTACCCGCTGCCCGCCGTCCAGCGCGACAGCGGCACCCGCGAGCGCCTGCTCACGGTGATGTTCGACCACCAGAACTTCCACCAGGTCGACACCGGCACCGTGGACGCCGGTGCGGGGCTGGGCGTCGGCGTCAACGAGTTCGCGCTCGCGGTCATCGCCACCGGCGGTGTCCTCGCGATCAAGTCCAGCACAGACGAGCTCGGCCGGGATCGCGCCGAACAGCTCTCCGCCATGTACCGGCTCGTACTCGAAGCCATGGCCTCGGACCCCGAAGGCGACGCCACCGCCGCCTACATACCCCACTTGGAGCAGACCGCAGTGCCTCGGATGCGTACGGAACCAGACCAGCGCGAGCTGTCCCTCGACCTCTTCCGCGCTCGTGCGGTTGCTTCGCCGGATGCGGTTGCGGTGGTGTTCGGTGAGGAGCGGGTGTCGTATGGCGAGCTGGATGCGTGGTCGTCGCGGATCGCGGGCCGGCTGCGTGGGCAGGGGGTCGGGTCCGGTTCGGTGGTGGGCCTGTACCTGGACCGCGGCCCCGGTGTCCTGGCGGCGATGCTGGGTGTGTGGAAGGCGGGTGCCGCTTACCTTCCGGTGGACCCGTCGCTTCCGGCCGAGCGGGTGGGTTACATGCTCACCGACTCGGGTGCCGCGCTCGTCCTGACCGACGCCGACCCGACGGACCGGCTCGGTGAGTACGCCGGTCCGTGGCTGGAGCTGGCCGGCGGTTCCGAGGTGAGCTGGGAGGGCGTCACCCCGGCCGCCGACGAACTGGCGTACGTGCTCTACACCTCCGGATCCACCGGTCGCCCCAAGGGTGTGATGATCGGCCACGGTGCGCTGGTGAACCTGCTGGGTTCGATCCGCGACGACGTGACCCCCGGCCGCCCGGGCACGTGGCTGGCCTCGACCTCGGTGTCGTTCGACATCTCGGGTCTGGAGCTGCACCTGCCGCTGATCACCGGCGGGAAGATCGTCCTGGCCTCGGCCGAACAGGCCAAGGACGCCGCCGCGCTCGTCGAGCTGGTGGCCCGAAACCGGGTCACCCACGTCCAGGCGACTCCGTCGGGCTGGCGCCTGCTGCTCGAGGCCGGCTTCGACAACTACGCCGTCACCGCGCTCGTCGGCGGCGAGGCGCTGACCGCCGGCCTGGCGCGGGAGCTGCTGCCGCAGGTCGGCCGCCTGGTCAACGTCTACGGTCCGACCGAGACGACGATCTGGTCCGCCCAGGGCGAGGTCCCGGACGGCGTCGAGCAGGTCTCGATCGGCGGCCCGCTGGCCAACACCCAGCTCCATGTCCTGGACGTGGACCTGAACCCGGTGCCGCAGGGTGTGACCGGCGAGCTGTTCATCGGCGGTGACGGTCTGGCCCGCGGCTACCTGGGCCGCCCGGACCTGACGGCCGAGAAGTTCGTCCCCAACCCCTTCGGGCCGGCCGGCTCCCGCCTCTACGCGACCGGTGACCTGGCCCGTGTCCTCCCGGACGGCACTCTGGAGTGCCTGGGCCGCATCGACGGCCAGGTGAAGATCCGCGGCTACCGCATCGAGCTCGGCGAGATCGAGAGCGCCCTGCGCGAGCACACCTCCGTCCGCGACGCCGTCGTGGCCGCGCACGAGGACGCCCAGGGTGACAAGTCCCTGGTCGCCTACGTGGTCCCGGCTGACGACTCGGTTCCGGACACGGCCGCGCTGCGGGAGTTCCTGGCCCGCTCGCTGCCGGAGTACATGGTCCCCACGGCCTTCGTCGCCCTGGACGTCATCCCGCTGACCAACAGCGGCAAGGTCGACCACAAGGCCCTGCCCGCCCCGGACGCCGACGCGTTCGCGCAGTCCGCGTACGTGGCGCCGCGTACCCCGGTGGAGGAGAGGCTGGCGGCCGTCTGGTCGGACGTCCTCGGCGTCACCCGGGTCGGCATCGAGGACAGCTTCTTCGACCTCGGCGGCGACTCCATCCGCGTCGTCCGCCTGGTCGGCGCCCTGCGCGCCACCGGCTACGACGTGACGGTGCAGGACGTCTTCGAGCTGCGGACCGTCGCCCGCCTGGCTCAGAAGCTGAGCGGTCAGGAGGCCGGCGCATCGCTGGTCACCACGGTGGAGCCGTTCGCGCTGATCGGTGACGAGGACCGGGCCGCGCTGCCCGAGGGCGTCGTGGACGCCTACCCGCTGTCGCAGGTCCAGACCGGCATGCTCGTCGAGATGATGGCGAACCCGGGCACCGCCGTCTACCACAACCTCAACTCCTTCCTGATCCCGGACACCCGGCCCTTCCAGCCGGAGACGCTGCGCGCCGCCCTCGCGCACGTCGTGCAGCGGCACGACATCCTGCGCACCTCGGTCGAGATGACCGGCTACTCGCAGCCGCTCCAGTTCGTCCACGCCACCGCCGAGCTGCCGCTCTCGCTGCACGACCTGCGCGAGCTCGACGCGGCCGGGCTCGACGCCGCCCGCGCGGAGTTCGCCGCGCTGGACCGCGCCACCCCGTTCGACGTGACCGCCGCCCCGCTGGTCCGGCTCGCCGTCCACCTGGAGTCGGACGAGGCCTGGCGCCTGGTCCTCAGCCACTGCCACGCGGTGACCGAGGGCTGGACCGCCAACTCCCTGATGACCGAGATCGTGGCCGCCTACCAGCAGCTGCGCGACCGGGGCGAGGCCACTGACGAGGAGGCGCCGGCCGTCCGGTACGCCGACTTCATCGCGGCCGAGCTGGAGTCGCTGGCCTCCGAGCAGGACCGCGCCTTCTGGCGGGACGTCATCGGCCGGCACGCGCCCATGCTCGTGCCCGCCGGCTGGGGCGAGAGCACCGGCACCGTCGAGCGGCACTGGGCCCACGCACCGTTCGCGGACCTGGAGGAGGACCTGCGCCGACTCGCCGCCCGCGCGCGCACCTCGCTGAAGAGTGTGCTGCTGGCCGCGCACCTGAAGGTGCTGGGTTCGCTGACCTCGGAGGAGGCCTTCCACACCGGTGTGGTCTACCACGGGCGTCTGGAGGCGCCGGGTGCGGAGCGGGTGCTGGGCATGCACCTGAACACGCTGCCGTTCCCGGCCACCCGTCCGTCCGGCACCTGGCGTGAACTGGTGGAGGGCGTGTACGCCCGCGAGTCGGAGATCTGGGCCCACCGCCGTTACCCGCTGCCCGCCATCCAGCGCGACAGCGGCACCGGCGAGCGCCTGATCACGATGCTCTTCGACCACCAGGACTTCCACCAGGTCGACACCGACACCGTCGACGTCGACGCCAACATCGGCGACGGGGTGAACGAGTTCGCGGTCAACGTCACCGCGGCCCGCGGCCGGATCTCCATCGGCAGCACCACCGAGGTGCTGAGCGGGCGGAACCTGGCGCGGCTGGCGGAGATGTACCGGCTGGTGCTGGAGGCGATGGTCGCGGACTTCGACGGGGACGCCTCGGTGGCGTGCCTGCCGGGGGCGGAGCGGGCCTCGCTGGTGGGTGAGTGGAACGCCACGGTGGAGGTGCCGGTCGACGGTTGCCTGCACGAGGTGTTCGCGGAGCAGGCGGTCCGTACTCCGGACGCGGTCGCGGTGGTCTTCGGCGCCGAGTCGTTGACGTATGCCGAGGTGGACGAGCGGGCCAACAGGCTGGCGCAGCGCCTGGTCGCGCTGGGTGCCGGTCCGGACGACCTCGTGGGTGTCTCGCTGGAGCGCGGTCTGGACCTGGTTCCGACCCTGCTGGGTGTGATGAAGTCGGGTGCGGCCTACCTGCCGCTGGACCCGGTGAACCCGGACGAGCGCCTGTCCTACATCCTTCAGGACGCGGGTGCCCGGATCCTGGTGACCGAGTCCTCGCTGGCCGGCCGGCTGACGGGCTCGTTCGAGGGCCGGGTCGTGGTGCTGGACGACGAGGCGGAGCAGGCGCTGATCGCCGGGCTTCCGGCCGTCGCGCCGGCCACCGCGGTCACCCCGGACAACCTGATCTACGTCATCTACACCTCCGGCTCGACCGGCAAGCCCAAGGGCGTCGCCCTCAGCCACGCCAACGTCCTGCGCCTGTTCACCAGCAGTGAGCGTCACTACCACTTCGACGCCCAGGACGTCTGGCCGCTCTTCCACTCCTACGCCTTCGACGTGTCGGTGTGGGAGATGTGGGGCGCCCTGCTGCACGGCGGCCGCCTGGTGGTCGTCCCCGCGACGGTCACCCGCTCGCCCGACGAGTTCCTGAGCCTGCTGGTCGGGACCGGGGCCACCATCCTGTGCCAGACCCCGACCGCGTTCCGCTCGCTGGTGGCCATGGCCGCCGACGGCGACCCGCGCATCGACCGGCTCAACCTGCGCGCCGTCGTCTTCGCGGGCGAGCGGCTCGACCTCGCCCAGCTGCTGCCGTGGACCGACCGGGTCGGTGCGCAGCGCCCCGCGCTGATCAACATGTACGGCATCACCGAGACCACGGTGCACTCCACCTTCCGCCAGATCACCGACGAGGACCTGGCGCACCCGGCGGACAGCCCGGTCGGCATCCCGCTCGACGACACCGTG
Source organism: Kitasatospora sp. NPDC057512 (assembly GCF_042802135.1). Classification (NCBI taxonomy): domain Bacteria; kingdom Bacillati; phylum Actinomycetota; class Actinomycetes; order Kitasatosporales; family Streptomycetaceae; genus Kitasatospora; species Kitasatospora sp. NPDC057512. The sequence goes on along the minus strand of NZ_JBHVET010000003.1, from coordinate 15,988 downwards.
ATCCACGTCCTGGACGCGGCGGGGCAGCTCGTCCCGGTCGGCGTCCCGGGTGAGATCTTCGTCGGCGGGCCCGCCGTGGCCCGCGGCTACCTGGACCGGCCGGAGCTGACCGCCGAGCGGTTCACCCCGGACCCGTTCGGCCCGGCCGGCTCGCGGCTGTACCGCAGTGGCGACCTGGCCCGCCGACTGGCCGACGGCACCCTGGAATCGCTCGGCCGCATCGACGGCCAGGTGAAGATCCGCGGCTACCGCATCGAGCTCGGCGAGATCGAGGCGACCCTGCGCCGGCACCCGCTGGTGCGGGACGCCGCGGTCACCGTCCACACCACCGCCCTCGGCGAGAAGTCCCTGGTCGCCTACCTGATCCTGACGGAGCAGGGTGCCGACCTGAGCGACCTGCGGGCCCACCTGCGCACCTCGCTGCCGGACTACATGGTCCCGGCCGCCTACGTGCCGCTGGCGGAGATCCCGCTGACCCCCAACGGCAAGCTCGACCACCGCGCGCTGCCCGCGCCCGACCAGGCGTCCTTCGCCACGGTCGAGCACGTGGCGCCGCGCACCCCGGTGGAGGAGCGGCTCGCGGCGATCTGGTCGGACGTCCTGGGCGTCGCCCGGGTCGGTGTCGAGGACAGCTTCTTCGACCTCGGCGGCGACTCCATCCGCGCCGTCCGCCTGGTCGGCGCGGTGCGCACCGCCGGGTACGACGTCTCCATCCGCGACGTGTTCCAGTCGCGCACCATCGCCGCGATGGCGGCCGGCCTCACCGGCCAGGGCGGCGAGTCCCTCGTCAAGGCCGTGGAGCCGTTCGCGCTGATCGGCGCCGAGGACCGGGCCGCGCTGCCCGAGGGCGTCGTGGACGCCTACCCGCTGTCGCAGATCCAGACCGGCATCCTGGTCGAGATGCTCCGGGCCGACGGCCTGGGCACCTACCACAACCTCACCTCCTTCAGGATTCCCGACGAGCGCCCGTTCGACGAGCCCGCGATGCTCCGGGCCGTCGAGGCCGTCGTCGAGCGGCACGACATCCTGCGCACCTCGATGCACCTGAGCGGCTACTCCCAGCCGCTGCAGCTGGTGCACGCCACCGCGCAGCTGCCGGTGACCGTGCACGACTGGCGCGGCCTGGACGAGCAGCAGCGCGAGGAGCACGGCCGTGCGTTCGCCGAGCGGGACCGGGCCGAGGGCTTCGACCTGGCCGTGGGGCCGCTGATGCGCGTCGCGGTGCACCTGGAGTCGGACGAGGCCTGGCGGCTGACCCTCAGCCACAACCACGCCGTCACCGAGGGCTGGAGCTACCACTCGCTGCTCATGGAGCTGCTGGCGTCCTACCAGCACCTGCGCGACGGCCGTGAGCTGCCCGCCTACGAGGCGCCGGCCGTCCGCTACGCCGACTTCATCGCGGCGGAGCTGGAGTCGCTGGCCTCCGAGGAGGACCGCGCCTTCTGGCGGGACGTCGTCGCCGGCCACGCCCCGGCCCGGCTCCCCGAGACCTGGGCCGACGACCAGGGCAGCGCCGAGGACGTCCACCGGGTGTACGTCCGGTACCAGGACCTGGAGGAGGACCTGCGCCGACTGGCGACCCGGGCCCGGACCTCGCTGAAGAGCGTGCTGCTGGCCGCGCACCTGAAGGTGCTGGGCTCGCTCGGTACGGAGGACGCCTTCCACACCGGTGTGGTCTACCACGGCCGTCTGGAGGCCCCCGGCGCCGAGCGGGTGCTCGGCATGCACCTGAACACCCTGCCGTTCCCGGCCACCCGTCCGTCCGGCACCTGGCGCCAGCTGGTGGAGCAGGTCTACGCCCAGGAAGCGGAGATCTGGGCCCACCGCCGCTACCCGCTGCCCGCCGTCCAGCGCGACAGCGGCACCGGCGAGCGCCTGATCACGATGCTCTTCGAGCACCAGGACTTCCACCAGGTCGACACCGACACGGTCGACGTCGACGCCAACCTGACGTCCGCGACCAACGAGTTCGCACTCAGCGTCGTGGCCTCGGGCGGGCGCATCAACATCGGGACCTCCACGGCCGTCGTCGGCCGTGCGGCCCTGGAGCGCTTCGGTGCGATGTACCGGTTGGTGCTGGAGGCGATGGCGGCCGACCCGGAGGGGGACGCGTCGGTCGTTCCGCTGCCGGAGGCGGAGCGGGCTTTGCTGCTGGGTGAGTGGAACGCTGTGGTGGAGGTGCCGGTCGACGGTTGCCTGCACGAGGTGTTCGCGGAGCAGGCGGCCCGTACCCCGGACGCCGTCGCGATCACCTTCGCGGGTGAGTCGCTGACCTACGCCGAGGTGGACGCGTGGGCCAACCGGCTCGCGCACCACCTGCAGGGCCTGGGCGCGGGCCCGGACCGGCTCGTGGGCGTGTGCCTGGAGCGCGGTCTGGACCTGGTCCCGACCCTGCTGGGTGTCATGAAGTCGGGTGCGGCCTACCTGCCGCTGGACCCGGTGAACCCGGACGAGCGCCTGTCCTACATCCTCCAGGACGCGGGTGCCCGGATCCTGGTGAGCACCGCCGATCTGGCGGAGCGGGTGACCGACTCGTTCGACGGCCGGATCGTGCTGCTGGACGGCGACAGCCGTGAGCAGATCGCGACCCGCCCGGCCACCGCGCCGGCCACCGCGGTCACCCCGGACAACCTGATCTACGTCATCTACACCTCCGGCTCCACCGGAAAGCCCAAGGGCGTCATGGCGAGCCACGCCAACGTCCTGCGGCTCTTCCCGGCGATCCAGGACGACTTCGGGTTCACCGGCAGCGACGTCGGCGTGCTCTCGCACTCGTACGCCTTCGACTTCTCCACCTGGGAGATGTGGGCCGTCCTGCTGAACGGCGGCCGTCTGGTGGTCGTGTCCAACGAGACCACCCGCTCGCCGGAGGACTTCGTCGACCTGCTGGTCGCCGAGCAGGTCACCTTCCTGTCCTACGTCCCCTCCGCGTTCGGCGCGGTGGCCGCCATGGCGGCCACCGGCGACCCGCGCATCGACCGGCTCGCCCTGCGGCTGATCGCCGTCGGCGGCGAGCGTGTCGAGGTCCCCCAGCTCCAGCCGTGGGCGGACCGGATGGGCCTCGACCACCCGGTGCTGCTCAACGTCTACGGCCCGACCGAGACCACGGTGATCGCCACCGCGCACCGGCTCGTGACGGAGGACTTCGACCACCCGTCCCGCAGTCTCCTCGGGCACAAGTTCCACGACGTCCGGATCCACCTGCTCGACGCCGACGGCCAGTTGGTGCCCGTGGGCGTGGTCGGCGAGATGTGCATCGGCGGCCCCGGCGTGGCCCGCGGCTACCTGGACCGTCCCGAGCTGACCGCCGAGCAGTTCATTCCGGACCCGTTCGGCCCGGCCGGTTCGCGGTTGTACCGCAGTGGCGACCTGGCCCGCCGGCTGGCCGACGGCACCCTGGAGACGCTCGGCCGTGTCGACACCCAGGTGAAGGTGCGCGGCTACCGCATCGAGCTCGGCGAGATCGAGAGCGCGCTGCACAAGCATTCCGGCGTCAAGAGTGCCGTGGTGACCGTCCACGAGAACTCCGCGGGGGAGAAGTCCCTCGTCGCCTACGTCGTCGCCGACGGCGGCACGGCCGTCGACGCCGGCCTGCTGCGCGGGCACCTGGGCGGCATCCTGCCCGACTACATGATCCCGTCGGCCTTCGTCGCCCTCGGCTTCATCCCGGTGAACGCCAACGGGAAGGTCGACCACCGCGCGCTGCCCGCGCCGGGCCGCTCGGCGTTCGCGGCCTCGCGGCACGTGGCGCCGCGCACTCCGGTGGAGGAGCGCTTCGCCGAGGTGTGGGGTGAGGTGCTGGGCCTGGAGAAGGTCGGTGTCGAGGACAGCTTCTTCGACCTCGGCGGCGACTCGATCCGTGCGGTCCGCCTGGTCGGCGCGCTGCGCACCGCCGGGTTCGAGGTGTCGATCCGCGACGTGTTCCAGTCGCGCACCATCGCCGCGATGGCGGCCGGCCTCACCGGCCAGGCCACCGACGGGTCGCTGGTCACCACGGTGGAGCCGTTCGCGCTGATCGGCGACGGGGACCGGGCCGCGCTGCCCGAGGGCGTCGTGGACGCCTACCCGCTGTCACAGGTGCAGACCGGCATGCTGGTCGAGATGCTGGCCGCCCAGGAGCGCGGCGAGTCGGCCTACCACAACATCAACTCCTTCCGGATCCCGGACGAGCAGGCCTTCTCCCCGGAGGCGCTGCGCGAAGCCGTGGCCGTGCTGTCGCAGCGGCACGAACTGCTGCGCACCTCCGTGGCTCTCAGCGGCTACTCCCAGCCGCTCCAGCTGGTCCACGCCGCCGCGCAGCTGCCGGTGACCGTGCACGACTGGCGGGGCCTGAGCGAGGAGCAGCGCGAGGAGCGTGCCCGCGTCTTCGCCGAGCAGGACCTGGCGTCCGGCTTCGAGCTGTCGGCCGCGCCGCTGATGCGGCTCGCCGTCCACCTGGAGTCGGACGAGGCCTGGCGGCTGACGCTCAGCCACTGCCACGCCGTCACCGAGGGCTGGAGCGTCAACAGCCTCCTCATGGAGCTGATGGAGTGCTACCAGTACCTGCGCGACGGCCGTGAGCTGCCCGCGTACGAGGCGCCGTCGGTCCGGTACGCGGACTTCATCGCGGCCGAGCTGGAGTCGCTGGCCTCCGAGCAGGACCGCGCCTACTGGCGGGACGTCGTCGCCGGCCACGCCCCGGCCGAGCTGCCGGCCACCTGGGCCGACGACGCCGACCTGGTGGCCGAGAACCTCGGCGCGCGGGTGCCCTTCCACGACCTCGAGGAGAAGCTGCACCGCCTGGCGAACGACGCCAAGGCCTCGCTGAAGACCGTGCTGCTGGCCGCGCACCTGAAGGTGCTGGGCATGGTCGGCACCGAGGACGCCTTCCACACCGGTGTGGTCTACCACGGGCGTCTGGAGGCCCCCGGCGCCGAGCGGGTGCTCGGCATGCACCTGAACACCCTGCCGTTCCCGGCGCTGCGCGCCTCGGGGACCTGGCGTGAGCTGGTCGAGCGGGTCTACGCCCGCGAGTCGGAGATCTGGGCCCGCCGCCGTTACCCGCTGCCCGCCATCCAGCGCGACAGCGGCACCGGCGAGCGCCTGATTTCGATGGTCTTCGACTACCAGGACTTCCACCAGGTCGACACCGGCACCGTGGACACCGCGTCCAACCTCGACGCGGGCGGCAACGAGTTTCTCCTCAGCGTGATCGCCGCCGGCGGCCACCTCAACATCGGCACTTCGACCGATGTGCTCGGCCGTGCGGCCCTGGAGCGCTTCGGTGCGATGTACCGGCTGGTGCTGGAGGCGATGGCGGCCGACCCGGAGGGGGACGCTTCGGTGGTCCTGCTGCCGGAGGCGGAGCGGGGGCTGCTGCTGGGTGAGTGGAACGCCACGGTGGAGGTGCCGGTCGACGGTTGCCTGCACGAGGTGTTCGCGGAGCAGGCGGCCCGTACCCCGGACGCCGTCGCGATCACCTTCGCGGGTGAGTCGCTGACCTACGCCGAGGTGGATGCGTGGGCCAACCGGCTCGCGCACCACCTGCAGGGCCTGGGTGCGGGCCCGGACCGGCTCGTGGGCGTGTGCCTGGAGCGCGGTCTGGACCTGGTCCCGACGCTGCTGGGTGTGATGAAGTCGGGTGCGGCCTACCTGCCGCTGGACCCGGTGAACCCGGACGAGCGCCTGTCCTACATCCTCCAGGACGCGGGCGCCCGGATCCTGGTGAGCACCGCCGACCTGGCGGAGCGGGTGACCGACTCGTTCGACGGCCGGATCGTGCTGCTGGACGGCGACAGCCGTGAGCAGATCGCGACCCGCCCGGCCACCGCGCCGGCCATCGCGGTCACCCCGGACAACCTGATCTACGTCATCTACACCTCCGGCTCCACCGGAAAGCCCAAGGGCGTCAGCCTCACCCACGCCAACGTCCTGCGCCTGTACAGCGCGACACGCGAGCAGTTCGCCTTCGGTGCCGACGACGTCTTCACCCAGGCGCACTCGTACGCCTTCGACGTGTCGGTGTGGGAGATGTGGGGAGCCCTGCTGCACGGCGGCCGGGTCGTCGTCGTCCCGACCGACGTCAACCGCTCGCCCGGCGAGCTGCTCGACCTCCTGGTCGCCGAGCAGGTCACCGTGATGCTCCAGACCCCGACCGGATTCCGGGCCCTCGCGGCCCTGGCCGGCGACGGTGACCCGCGCATCGACCAGCTCGACCTGCGGCTCGTCGGCTTCGGCGGCGAGAAGCTGGAGACCTCCGAACTCCAGCCGTGGGTAGACCGGATGGGCCTCGACCGGCCCGCCCTGGTCAACCTGTACGGGCCGACCGAGACGACCATGCACTGCGCCTACCACCGGATCGGCGCCGAGGACCTCCGGCGGCCGAGCCGCAGCAACATCGGGCGTCCGCTGCGCGACCTCTCCGTCCACCTGCTCGACGCCGACGGCCAGTTGGTGCCGGTCGGGGTGCCCGGCGAGATCCACGTCGGTGGCCCCGCACTGGCCCTCGGCTACCTCGACCGGCCGGAGATGACGGCGGAGAAGTTCGTCCCGAACCCCTTCGGTCCGGCGGGCTCGCGCCTCTACCGCACCGGCGACCTGGCCCGGCGACTGCCGGACGGCTCGCTGGACTTCCTCGGTCGCGTCGACACCCAGGTGAAGATCCGCGGCTACCGCATCGAGCTCGGCGAGATCGAGACCGCGCTGCGCCGGCACCCGGCCGTCCGCGCCGCGGTGGTGACCGTCATCGAGGGGGCTCAGGGCGCCAAGCAGCTCGTCGGCTACTACGTGCCGCAGCAGGGCGCCGCACCGGCTGCCGCACAGCTCCGCGAGCACCTCGCCGCCGACCTGCCCGCCTACATGGTGCCGACGGCGTTCGTCGCCATTGACGCCATCCCGCTCACCAGCAACGGCAAGCTCGACCACCGCGCGCTGCCCGCGCCCGACCAGGCGTCCTTCGCCACGGTCGAGCACGTGGCGCCGCGCACCCCGGTGGAGGAGCGGCTCGCGGTGATCTGGTCGGACGTCCTGGGCGTCGCCCGGGTCGGTGTCGAGGACAGCTTCTTCGACCTCGGCGGCGACTCCATCCGTGCCGTCCGGCTGGTCGGCGCGCTGCGCACCGCCGGGTACGACGTCTCGATCCGCGACGTGTTCGAGTCACGGACGATCGCCGCGATGGCGGCCGGCCTCACCGGCCAGGGCGGCGAGTCCCTCGTCACGGCCGTGGAGCCGTTCGCGCTGATCGGCGAAGAGGACCGGGCCGCGCTGCCCGAGGGCGTCGTGGACGCCTACCCGCTGTCGCAGATCCAGACCGGCATGCTCGTCGAGACGATGGCCGCCGGCCCGGCGGACCGGGCGGTCTACCACAACCTCAACTCCTTCCGGATCCGCGACGACCAGCCGTTCTCGCTGCCGGTCTTCCAGCAGGCGGTGGACGTCGTCGTCCAGCGGCACGACATCCTGCGCACCTCGATGCACCTGAGCGGCTACGCGCTGCCGCTCCAGCTGGTGCACGCCACGGCGGACTACCCCGTGACGCTGTGGGACCTGCGCGGCCTGGACATCGAGGAGCAGGAGCGCCGCAAGGCCGCCTACCTCACACAGGAACGCGCCGTGGTCTTCGACCTGACGGCCGCACCGCTGCTGCGGATGTCCGTCCTGGTCGAGTCGGACGGCTCGTGGCGGCTCAACTTCACCTACCACCACGCCGTCTCCGAGGGCTGGAGCTACAACGCCCTGATGATGGAGCTGCTGGCGTCCTACCAGCACCTGCGCGACGGCCGTGAGCTGCCCGCCTACGAGGCGCCGGCCGTCCGGTTCGCGGACTTCGTCGCGGCGGAGCTGGAGTCGCTGGCCTCCGAGGAGGACCGCGCCTTCTGGCAGGACGTGGTGGCGGAGCACGCGCCGCTGCGGCTGCCGGAGCCGTGGGCCGCACCGGAGCGCGACCCGCAGGACCGGCACGGTCTGCGCGTCCCCTTCCACGACCTGGAGGAGGGCCTGCGCACCCTCGCCGCCCGTGCCGGCACCTCGCTGAAGAGCGTGCTGCTGGCGGCGCACCTGAAGGTGCTGGGCTCGGTCACCTCGGACCAGGCCTTCCACACCGGTGTGGTCTACCACGGGCGTCTGGAGGCGCCGGGCGCCGAGCGGGTGCTGGGCATGCACCTGAACACGCTGCCGTTCCCCGCCACCCGCGCGTCCGGGACGTGGCGTGAGCTGGTGGAGCGGGTCTTCGCGCAAGAGGCGGAGATCTGGGCCCACCGCCGCTACCCGCTGCCCGCCGTCCAGCGCGACAGCGGCACCCGCGAGCGCCTGCTCACGGTGATGTTCGAGTACCTCGACTTCCACCACGTGGACGGCGAGACGGTCGACACCGACGCCGGCTTCAACGACGGCTTCAACGAGTTCGCGCTCAACGTGGTCCCCAACAACGGCCACCTCAACATGGCGACCAGCGGTGAGTTCCTGAGTCGTGAGGCGCTGGGGCGTCTTGCGGGGATGTACCGGCTGGTGCTGGAGGCGATGGCGGCGGATCCGGACGGTGACGCGTCGGGTGTGGTGCTGGCGGAGGCGGAGCGGGCCGCGTTGGTGCGTGGTGGTTCGTCGGTGGAGTGGGGTGCGGGTTCGGCTCTGGAGTTGTTCCGGGCTCGTGCGGCGGCTGCGCCGGATGCGGTCGCGGTGGTGTTCGGTGAGGAGCGGGTGTCGTATGGCGAGCTGGATGCGTGGTCGTCGCGGATCGCGGGCCGGCTGCGCGGGCAGGGGATCGGCGCCGGTTCGGTGGTGGGCCTGTACCTGGACCGCGGCCCCGGTGTCCTGGCGGCGATGCTGGGTGTGTGGAAGGCGGGTGCCGCTTACCTTCCGGTGGACCCGTCGCTTCCGGCCGAGCGGGTGGGTTACATGCTCACCGACTCGGGTGCCGCGCTCGTTCTGACCGACGCCGACCCGGCCGGGCGCCTGGGAGAGTACGCCGGTCCGTGGCTGGAGCTGGACGGCGGCTCCGAGGAGAGCTGGGACGGCATCGTCCCGGCTGTCGATGAGCTGGCGTACGTCCTCTACACCTCGGGATCCACCGGTCGTCCCAAGGGTGTGATGATCGGCCACGGTGCGCTGGTGAACCTGCTGGGTTCGATCCGTGACGACGTGACTCCGGGTGCTCCGGGCACGTGGCTGGCCTCGACGTCGGTGTCGTTCGACATCTCGGGTCTGGAGCTGCACCTGCCGTTGATCACCGGTGGGACGATCGTGCTGGCCTCGGCCGAGCAGGCGAAGGACGCCGCGGCGCTGGTGGAGCTGGTGACCCGTAACGAGGTCACTCATGTCCAGGCGACTCCGTCGGGTTGGCGTCTGCTGCTGGCGGCGGGCTTCGACGATGTGTCGGTGACCGCGCTGGTGGGTGGTGAGGCGCTGACCGTGGGTGTGGCGCGGGAGCTGCTGCCCAGTGTGGGTCGTCTGGTGAACGTCTACGGTCCGACCGAGACGACGATCTGGTCCGCTCAGGGCGAGGTCCCGGAGGGGGTGGAGCGGGTCTCGATCGGTGGTCCGCTGGCCAACACCCGGCTGCACGTTCTGGACGGTGGCCTTCAGCCGGTGCCGCAGGGCGTGACGGGCGAGCTGTTCATCGGTGGTGACGGTCTGGCCCGCGGCTACCTGGGCCGCCCCGACCTGACGGCCGAGAAGTTCGTCCCCAACCCCTTCGGTCCCGCAGGTTCACGCCTGTACGCGACCGGTGACCTGGCCCGTGTCCTCCCGGACGGCACGCTGGAGTGCCTGGGCCGCGCCGACGGCCAGGTGAAGGTCCGCGGTTACCGCATCGAGCTGGGCGAGATCGAGAGCGCCCTGCGCGAGCACGCCTGGGTCCGCGACGCCGTCGTGACGGCCCAGGAGGACGCGCACGGGGACAAGTCCCTGGTCGCCTACGTCGTCAGTGCCGACGGTTCCGGCCTGGACACGGTCGCGCTGCGGGAGTTCCTGTCCCGCTCGCTGCCCGAGTACATGGTCCCGGCCGCTTTCATGGAGCTGGCGGCCATCCCGCTGACCAACAGCGGCAAGGTCGACCACAAGGCCCTCCCGGCCGTCGACCAGAGCGCGTTCGCCACCGCCGAGATCGTCGCCCCGCGCACCCCGCTGGAGGAGCGGCTCGCGGCGGTCTGGTCGGACGTCCTGGGCGTCGCCCGGGTCGGTGTCGAGGACAGCTTCTTCGAGCTCGGCGGCGACTCCATCCGCGTCGTCCGCCTGGTCGGCGCCCTGCGCGCCACCGGCTACGACGTGGATGTCCGGTCGGTCTACCAGCACGGGACGATCGCGGAACTGGGCACGTACATCTCCGGCCAGGAGGTCGGTGGGTCCCTGGTCACAGCCGTGGAGCCGTTCGCGCTGATCGGCGCCGAGGACCGGGCCCTGCTGCCGGTGGGCGTCGTGGACGCCTACCCGCTGTCGCAGATCCAGACCGGCATGCTGGTCGAGATGGTGGCCGCTCAGGAGCGCGGCGAGTCCGCCTACCTGAACATCAGCTCCTTCCGCATCCCGGACGCCGAGTCCTTCGACGCCGCCGCCTTCACGGAGGCCGCCGCCGTCGTGGCCGGCCGCCACGAGGCCCTGCGCACCTCGATGCACCTGAGCGGCTACTCGCAGCCGATGCAGCTGGTGCACGCCGACACCCAGGTGCCGGTGGCGCTGCACGACCTGCGGGGTCTCGACTCCACTCAGCAGATCAAGGCGCTGCGGGCCTTCTCGGTGAAGGAGCACGCTGCCGCGTTCGACCTCGGGACCGCGCCGCTGCTGCGGATCGCGATCCACCTGGAGTCGGACGAGGCCTGGCGACTGACCTTCACCTACAACCACGCCATCGCCGAGGGCTGGAGCTACCACTCGCTGCTCATGGAGCTGCTGGCGTCTTACCAGCACCTGCGCGACGGCCGTGAGCTGCCCGCCTACGAGGCGCCGGCCGTCCGGTTCGCCGACTTCGTCGCGGCGGAGCTGGAGTCGCTGGCCTCCGAGGAGGACCGCGCCTTCTGGCAGGGGATCGTGGACAACCACGCTCCTGCGCAGCTGCCCGACTCCTGGGCCGACCCGGCGACCGCCGGGGCCCGCGAGCCGCTGGGGACGGACGTCGCCTTCGGCGACCTCGAGGACGGCCTGCGCACCCTCGCCGCCCGTGCCAGGACCTCGCTGAAGAGCGTGCTGCTGGCGGCGCACCTGAAGGTGCTGGGCATGCTCAGTGCGGAGGAGGCCATTCACGCGGGTGTGGTCTACCACGGGCGTCTGGAGGCGCCGGGTGCGGAGCGGGTGCTGGGCATGCACCTGAACACGCTGCCGTTCCCCGCCACCCGCCCGTCGGGCACGTGGTGTGAGCTGGTGGAGCGGGTCTTCGCGCAGGAAGCGGAGACCTGGGCCCACCGCCGGTACCCGCTGCCCGCCGTTCAGCGGGACTCGGGGCAGAGTGGCCGGCTCATCGCGGTGCTCTTCGAGTACCTCGACTTCCACCAGGTCGACACCGAGACGGTCGACATGGCCGGCAACCTGAACGTCGGCGGCAACGAGTTCGCGCTCAACGTCGCGGCGATCGGCCAGCGGATCATGCTCAACACGACGTCGGACGTCGTCGGCCGTGAGGCGCTGGGGCGTCTTGCGGGGATGTACCGGCTGGTGCTGGAGGCGATGGCGGCGGATCCGGATGGTGACGCGTCGGGTGTGGTGCTGGCGGAGGCGGAGCGGGCCGCGCTGGTGCGTGGTGGTTCGTCGGTGGAGTGGGGTGCGGGTTCGGCTCTGGAGCTGTTCCGGGCTCGTGCGGTTGCTTCGCCGGATGCGGTCGCGGTGGTGTTCGGTGAGGAGCGGGTGTCGTATGGCGAACTCGATGCCGAGTCTTCGCGGATCGCGGGCCGGCTGCGCGGGCGCGGGGTCGGGTCCGGATCGGTGGTCGGTCTGTATCTCGACCGTGGTCCGGGTGTTGTGGCGGCGATGCTGGGTGTGTGGAAGGCGGGGGCTGCGTATGTTCCGGTCGATCCGTCGCTTCCGGCCGAGCGGGTGGGTTACATGCTCACCGACTCGGGTGCCGCGCTCGTCCTGACCGACGCCGACCCGGCCGGGCGCCTGGGTGAGTACGCCGGTCCGTGGCTGGCGCTGGACGGCGGCTCCGAGGAGAGCTGGGACGGCATCGTTCCCGCCTCGGACGACCTCGCCTACGTGCTCTACACCTCGGGTTCGACCGGTCGCCCCAAGGGCGTGATGATCGGGCAGGGTGCGCTGGTGAACCTGCTGGGTTCGATCCGCGACGACGTCACGGGCGACAATGCGGGCACGTGGCTGGCCTCGACGTCGGTGTCGTTCGACATCTCCGGCCTGGAGCTGCACCTGCCGTTGATCACCGGCGGGACGATCGTGCTGGCCTCGGCCGAGCAGGCGAAGGACGCGACGGCGCTGGTGGAGCTGGTGGCCCGCAACGAGGTCACGCATGTCCAGGCGACTCCGTCGGGTTGGCGTCTGCTGCTGGCGGCGGGCTTCGACGATGTGTCGGTGACCGCGCTGGTGGGTGGTGAGGCGCTGACCGTGGGTGTGGCGCGGGAGCTGCTGCCGAAGGTCGGTCGCCTGGTGAACGTCTACGGTCCGACCGAGACGACGATCTGGTCCGCGCGGGGCGAGGTCCCGGCGGAGGTGGAGCGGGTCTCGATCGGCGGCCCGCTGGCCAATACTCAGCTCTTCGTCCTGGACAGCGCTCTGGAGTTGGTACCGCAGGGTGTGACCGGCGAGCTGTTCATCGGCGGTGACGGTCTGGCCCGCGGCTACCTGGGCCGCCCCGACCTGACGGCCGAGAAGTTCGTCCCGAACCCCTTCGGTCCCGCAGGTTCACGCCTGTACGCGACCGGTGACCTGGCCCGCGTTCTTGCCGACGGCACCCTGGAGTGCCTGGGCCGCGCCGACGGCCAGGTGAAGATGCGCGGTTACCGCATCGAGCTGGGCGAGATCGAGAGCGCCCTGCGCGAGCACACCTCCGTCCGCGACGCCGTCGTGGCCGCCCAGGAAGACGCCCAGGGTGACAAGTCCCTGGTTGCCTACGTGGTCCCGGCCGGCGGCTCCGGCCTGGACACGGTCGCGCTGCGGGAGTTCCTGGCCCGCTCGCTGCCCGAGTACATGCTCCCCACGGCCTTCGTCGCCCTGGACGTCATCCCGCTGACCAACAGCGGCAAGGTCGACCACAAGGCCCTCCCGGCCTCCGCCACCACCGCGCTCTCCCGGGCGGCCTACGTCGCCCCGCGCACCATGGTGGAGGAGCAGCTGGCGGCCATCTGGTCCGATGTCCTCGGCATCGACCGCATCGGCGTCGAGGACAGCTTCTTCGAGCTCGGCGGCGACTCCATCCGGGCTCTGCGGATGCTGTCCGCGGGCCGGGAGGCGGGTCTCCCGCTGGCGGTCTGGATGGTCATGCAGGCCAAGAACCTGCGTGAACTCGCCGCCCTGGCGCAGGGTGACGGCGGTCGGACGCCGGAGCAGGACGGGATCGCGCTGCTCGCGGAGCAGCACCGGCTGCTCGGCGCGCAGGCCACCGGCGGACGCACGGTGCAGCTGCCGGTGAACGGGCAGGCCGACGCGGACGTCCTCGAAGAAGCGCTGCGGGCCGTGGTGCAGCACCACCAGGCGCTGCGTCTGCGGTTCGACGAGGCCGCCGACGGCCGCGCCCACCTGGCGGAGCCGAACACCGAGGCCCTGGTCCATGTCGTGGACCTCGGCGAGGTGCCGGCCGCCGAGCGGTCGGCGCGGATCGAGCGGGCGGTCGTCGAGGGCCGGGCGCGCCTGGACACGCGGGGCGGTTCGCTGGTGGACGCGACGCTGATCCGCTTCGGCGCGGAGAGCGGCGCGGCCGACCAGATCTGGCTGACCGTCCACGAGCTGGCGGTCGACCGGGCGTCCTGGACGGTCCTCGTCGAGGACCTGAACACCGCGTACCGGCAGCTCAACGAGGGCCTTCCGGCGACGCTGCCGCCGGTGGCGTCCCCGCTGCACTGGTGGGCGGAGCAGAAGCTGAAGCAGGCGCACTCCGACGAGCTGCTGGACCAGGCCGAGCTGTGGCTGGACCGGCCGAAGGGGGCCGCGCTCCCGGTGGACCGTGCCCGGGTGGAGACCACCCACGCCACGGCCAACACGGTCACGGCGACCCTGCCGTCCGAGCTGACCGCGTCCCTGCTGGCCGACGCGAACCCGGAGCACCTGGTGCTGACGGCGGTGGGCCGTACGCTCGCGCGCTGGGCGCAGGCCGACCGGATCGCCGTCGAGATCGCCGGTGACGCCCGTGGTGGCGCGACGGCGGACACGGCCGGCGACCCGTCGCGGACGGTCGGCCCGCTGGACCACGGCTACCCCGTGACCCTGCGGCTGCCGCTCGGCCGGGACGCGCAGTCCTCGCTGAAGTCGGTCGCCCGGCAGATGCGCACCCTGCCCGACCCGGTGCAGGGATACGGACTGCTGCGTCACCTGGCGCCGGACCCGGAGGTGGCCGAGGAGCTGGCCGCCCTCCCGGCACCGGAGGTGCGGTTCTCCTTCACGGCGCCGCGGTCCGCCGCCGGCAGGCCGACGGCCCGCTCCCTGAACGGGACGCCGCCGCTGGTCTACCTCGCGGAGCGGGTCGTGGCCACGGCCGCCCCCGAGGCCCCGCGGGCGCACCTGCTGGAGATCGACGCGTACGTGTACGAGGGCCGGCTGTACGTCGAGTGGGTCCACAGTACGGACGTCCACGAGGCGGCGACCGTCCGCCGGCTGGTCGACGAGCAGATGGCGGAGCTGCGGGTGCTGCTCGGCGAGGACGACGGTTCCGACGCCGCGTCGGGCCGCCGCCCGGTGCGCCGGTCGAGCCGGAGCAGCGCGGCCGAGTCGGTGCTCGCGGACCTGCGGGCCGAGGAGGTGATGGCCGACCACGCCATCCCGGGCGCCAGCCTCGCCCTGATCCACGACGGTCAGGTGACGGCGGTCCGCAGCTACGGCGTCCTCGGCGCAGGGCAGAGCGAGCCGGTCACCCCGGACACCCTGTTCGCGGTGGGGTCGATCAGCAAGCACGTGACGACCTACGCGGCACTGCGGCTGGTCTCGGAGGGTCTGCTGGACCTCGACCGGGACGTCAACCGCGATCTGACGTCCTGGCAGGTCCCCGGGGAGTTCCAGGAGCCGGTCACGGCGAGGCTGCTGATGGCGAACCTGGCCGGGTTCGCCCCGCACCCGGCCGTGAACGAGGGCCACTACCCGGACGACGACGAGCAGCCGACGGTGCTCGACATGCTGTACGGGCGGGCGCCGGCCAAGACACCGCCGGTGCGCCGCCAGGACGTGCCCGGCCAGGTGTTCCGACAGAACTCGGTGCACTACTCGGTGCTCCAGCAGGTGATGTCCGACCTCACCGGTGAGGCCTTCCCCGACCTGGTGAAGCGTCTGGTGTTCACGCCGCTGGGCATGACGGGCAGCAGTTTCGACCCGATGTTCCCGCACGCCTCCGGGCGGCCCTTCGCCCGGGGACACGACGTGGTGGGCACCCAGGTACGGGGCGGCTACATCGTCCAGCCGGAGCCGGCCGCGGCCGGGATGTGGAGCACCGCCGAGGACCTGGCCAGGTTCGCCGTCGAGATCCGGCGCGGCTACCTGGGGTACTCGGGCGGCCTGGTCGACCAGCAGCTGGTGCGGCAGATGCTGTCGCCGCAGTCGGACCGCAACTACGGCTGGAGCACCATCGTCGACACCACCAGTGGGGACGTGGAGTTCGGCCACGGCGGTCAGGCCTACGGCTACCAGGCGATGACCGGGCTGCGGGTGCACTCGGGTGTCGGCTCGGTCCTGCTGACCAACGCGGTGAGCGGGCGTGAGCTGGTGAAGCACATGATCGTCGCCACCTGGTCCGCGCGGACCAGGGTCGCGGGACTGTGGCAGAAGGCCATCGACGAGGCCGTGCAGCAGGAACGGGCGCGCGCGGCGGTCGCGGGGCAGCACCGGTGACCGTTCCCACGGCGACGCCGTCGGCACCGGCCCGGGCCCTGCC
>NZ_JBHVET010000002.1:0-49898 GCF_042802135.1 Kitasatospora sp. NPDC057512 | reverse complement strand
GGGCGGTCCGGGGCCCCGCGGCGGGGCGGTCCGGGGGTGCGCCCGGCGGGTCGCGCGGTGGTCCCGGCGGGCCCGGCGGCCGGTAAATCGGTTGCATGCCCCGGGCGGGCTGCCTAGCGTGGTCCGGGTCATCAGCCAGACAAGGAGAAGGCCGTTGCTCTACTGAGGTCCCGGGACACCGCCCCCGCCGCGCAGGCCCTGCTGCCGTCGCGCGGTGCGCGAGTGTGCGACCTCAGTCACGGCCCGTGGCACTCCTCTGCGTGACGCCACCCCTTCGTTCCCTCCGGCCGTGCCCGGTTTTCCGCACCCGCGGTGTCTCCCCGTGTTGCTCACCACCCCTTCGGCAACCACCCCGGGAGGCCTGTATGGCACACCACCCCACCACCACCGCCGTCCTCTGCACCGAGCTCTCGTTCGAGTGGCCCGACGGCAAGCCCGTCCTGGACGGCTTCCAGCTCGCCGTCGGCCCCGGCCGCACCGGCCTGATCGGGCTCAACGGCGCGGGCAAGTCCACCCTGCTGCGACTGATCGCGGGCGAACTCACCCCGACCGGCGGCACCGTCCGGATCGACGGCGAACTCGGGTACCTGCCACAGGGCCTGACGCTCGACACCACCCTGCGGGTGGACGAGGCGCTCGGCATCCGCGCCGCCCGCGAGGCCCTGCACGCCATCGAGTCCGGCGACACCGACCAGCGCCACTTCGACGCGGTCGGCGACGATTGGGACGTCGAGGAGCGCGCCCGCGCTACCCTCGACCGGCTCGGCCTGCACCGCCTCGGCCTCGACCGGACCACCGGCGAACTCTCCGGCGGCGAGGCCGTGCTGCTGCGGCTGGCCGCCCTGCTGCTGGCCCGCCCCGACGTCCTGCTGCTCGACGAGCCCACCAACAACCTCGACCGGGCCGCCCGCGAGCGGCTCTACGAGACGGTCGCCGGCTGGAACGGCGTGATGCTGATCGTCAGCCACGACCGCGAGCTGCTCCGGCACGTCGACCAGATCGCCGACCTCCGGGACGGCGAAGTCACCTGGTACGGCGGCAACTTCGAGGACTACGAACGCACCCTCGCGGCCCAGCAGGAGACGGCCGAGCGGCTGCTGCGCAACGCCGAGGCCGACGTCCGGCGCCAGAAGCGGGACTTGGCCGAGGCCCGCATCCGGCTGGACCGCAGCGCCGCGTACGGCAAGAAGCGCTCGGTCACCCGCAACGACCCGCACATCTTCGCCGGGATGCTCAAGCGCAAGGGCCAGGAGACGGCCGGCCGTCTCCAGGGCATGCACGCCGAGCGCCTGGACGAGGCCAAGGCCCGGCTCGACGCGGCCGAGGAGGCCGTCCGGGACGACGCCGAGATCCGGATCGACCTGCCGCGCACCGCCGTCCCGGCCGGGCGCACCGTGCTCACTCTGGACAGGGTCCGGCTGCCCCACGGCACCACCGCCGACCTCGACCTGCGCGGGCCCGAGCGGATCGCCCTGGTCGGCCGCAACGGCGCGGGCAAGACGACGCTGCTGCGCACCATCGCGGGCGAACTCGCCCCGCTGGCCGGGGAGATCATCACCCCGGTGCCGCTGCGGCACCTCCCGCAGCGGCTCGACCTGCTGGACGAGGAGCGCTCCGTCGTGGAGAACGTCAAGCTGTTCGCCCCCGCCGCCGGGGACAACGCGGTCCGCGCCCGGCTCGCCCGCTTCCTGTTCCGCGGCGCCCGGGCCGACCAGCCCGCCGCCACCCTCTCCGGTGGCGAGCGCTTCCGGGCGACGCTGGCCGCCCTGCTGCTGGCCGACCCGCCGCCGCAGCTGCTGCTGCTCGACGAGCCGACCAACAACCTGGACCTCGCCAGCGTCCGGCAGCTCACCCAGGCGCTGTCCGCGTACCGGGGCGCGCTGATCGTGGCCAGCCACGACCTGCCGTTCCTGCGCGGCCTGGGCCTCACCCGGTGGCTGGAGCTGGACGGCGAACTGCGGACGGTGGGGCCGATGTAGCGGTTCTACCGGTCACTGCTCCTGGTCGCCCTGGGTGCCGCCCTGGTCGCTCTGGTCGCTCTGGGCGTTCCTCTGGTCGCCCTGGTCGCCCTGGTCGTCCCGGGCGTCCTCGGTGAGCATCCGGCGGGCCGTGCTCAGGGCCGAGTCCCTGAGCGCGGCCAGCTCGTCCTCGGTGAACACCGGCGTGCGGACGTCCGGCGGGATGCCCGGGCCGTCGAAGGTACCGCCGTTCCGGGTGAGGTACTTCTCGTTCGGCAGGACGGCCATGAACTCCGGCGAGAGCGTCTTGATCATGATGTCGGAGAAGACGCCCTGGGTGTTCTCGCCGACCCGGAGCACTCGCGGGGAGCGGCCCGTCATGGCCTGGGTGAAGGTCTCCGCGGCGCTGGTGGAGATCGAGGAGGTGAGCACCGCCACCGGCCCGGTGAAGTGCCCGCCCGCCGACGGCCGTACGGTGATCGGCTCGGGCCGGGTGAACCTCGTCGGGTCGGCCGGATCGTTGCGCGCCACCTTCCGGTAGGCGACGTACGGGCGATCGGTGAGCCGGGCGGCGATGTGCAGCCCGAGCGCGTCCGAGCCGCCACCGTTCAGCCGTACGTCGACGACCAGGCCGGTGGGCCGGTCCGGGCCGGCCAGCACGGCGTCCAGCGCCCGGTCCAGCTCGTCGACCTGGCTGCGGAAGTCGCCGTCGGTGTAGTCGTCGAAGCTGCTCACCCGGAGGTAGCCGAGGCCGTCCGGGAGGCGGCCCACGCCGAGCCGGCCGCCGGCGAACTGCTGCTCCGGGCCGGTGAGCTGGGCGGCCGAGGCCTGCAGGGCCCGCGCGGTCAGCTCCGCGGTCTGCACCGTCGACCCGGGCCGCTGCCCGCCGAAGACCTCCTTGGCGTGCCCGTCGACCACCCGGGCCAACCCGGTGTGCGCGTCGCCGAGCGGGCGGAGCATGTCCGTGAAGACGTCCTGCAACCGGTCGGCGGTCGTCGCCGGGGTGATCGTGGGCCGCTTCTCGTCCCGGACGGCGTGCCAGTCGATGCCCTTGGCGGCGAAGAAGGGGTAGTTCTCCTCGAAGTTCTCCCAGAACCGGTCGAAGACCGCGAGGGGGTCGTTCGGAGCCGGCCGCGCGCACAGCGGCGGCAGGGCGTTCAGACGGGTGAGCGACTTGGAGCCGACCCCGCTCTCCTCGCGTTCCACGGCCCGGTTCCGGCCCTTGGGGGTGAGCGTCAGGGCGAGGTTGCCCACGGTGTAGCGGGTGGTGCCGTCCGGGCCGGGCGCCGAGGCCTGCGTCCCGGTGACCCACCCGGGCAGGCAGCTGTGCGCGGTCACGTCGTAGGTGGTGACCCGGCCCCCGGAGACCGCGATCAGCAGGCCGTAGCCCTCCGTCCGCCAGACCCCCTCCAGCGGGTTCCCCCGTCCTTCCCGCGCCGCGGCCGCCCCCGGCGCCGCCAGCCCCACCGCCGTCGCGAGCGCCACCGCCGCGGCCGCGGTCCTGCCGATGCGGCTTCCGGTCCCGCCGACACTGCTTCCGGTCCTGCTGCGCGCCGTTCCCGTCCAGCGCGTCGCGCCCGCCGTGCGCGTCATTCCTGACCTGCGTGCCGTTCCTGACCTGCGTGTCATCTCCGGCCTCCGCCGAAACCCCGGTCTCCCCCGCGGAACCCCTCCGCCACCGCTGCCGTCGACGCTACGGCCGGCCCCACCGCCCGGGCGTCATCCGACGAGCCGCACCCGCTTCCTCCTCCGGGCCCACCGGCTTCCTTCTCCGGGCCGACCCGGAGCCGGGCGCAATGGTCCTCGTCGGTCTCGACAGCGACCGTTTTGACTGCGGGTGAAAAACCGCCGTCCGTGGCCCCAACTACCCGTCGCTCCAGTAGCATCGGCGGCATGCCTGCGCTCACCATCGAGTACACGGAGCACGAGCTCGCCGCGATCCGCGAGGCCGCCGCCGCGGACGGCAAGACCGTGAAGGCCTACGTCCACGACCTGAGCGTGCGCGAGCAGCAGCGCCGGGTCTTCGTGGACCACGCGGTGGCGTTCTGGAAGGCGCACCGGACCGAGTTCGATGCCGGGATCCCCGAGGACGCGCCCGCCGCGTGAGCGCCGGGGAGCGCCGGGGAGCGCCGGGGGCGGCGGGCTATGCCGACGGCGCCGGCCGCAGCCTTCCCGCGATCCGCGTCCCGAGCCGGTCCAGCCCGACGACGAGTGCGGCGAGCGCCACGAACTCGACGGTCAGCAGGGCTATCTGGCCCCAGACGTAGCCGTAGCCCTTGGTGGTCGGGTCGAAGAAGAAGTAGGGGTAGGGCATCGGGTAGTTGTCGAACAGCGCGTTGCGGGTGAGCACGATCGCCGCGTAGCCGAGCGGGAAGCCCAGCCAGAGCGGGATGTCCTTCCAGGCCGAGGCGTTGCGCGGCTTGAGCACCAGCCAGTCGGCGATCACCATCACCGGCGTCACGTAGTGCAGGAAGAACGACGACCAGTGCGCCAGCTTGTCCGGCCCGCTGACCAGCCCGGGCAGCGGGTTGGCGCCGTGTTCGAGCAGGATGTGCGAGACCAGCCCGGTGATCAGGATGTACAGCGTGGCGGCGCCGCGCAGCCGGGGCGCGGGTGCGTCCACGGTGCCGCGCTTGACCATCCAGTACACCGCGCCGATGAAGTAGCCGAACACGATCACGTTGCTCTGCACGGTGAAGTAGACCAGCGGCGCGGTCCCGAGGGTCAGGCCGAGGCCCGCCGAGAGCACGATGCCCATGCGCCACCAGAGCGCGGGTCGGGTCCGGACTGTCATGCGGCCACCAGTTCGTTCCAGGCGATACGGGAGGTATCGGACGTCGAGGGGGAAACCCGCACTCTACTCGCTGGTGCCGATCGGATGGAATCCGCGTTCGAGGCGCTCGGGCGCGCCGGGGGCCGGAGCCGGATGCCCCCGAGTGCCCGAGCCGGATGCCGCCGAGTGCCCGAGCCGGTGGCCGCAGTGGTGCCTGAGTGTGCGTCAGCCAGGCAGCACGAAGCCCGACTCGTACGCCGCGATGACCGCCTGGGTGCGGTCCCGCGCGCCCAGCTTGGCCAGCACGCTGCCGACGTGGGTCTTCACCGTCTCCTGGCTCACCACCAGCTGCCGGGCTATCTCGCCGTTGTTGAGCCCGGTGGCCATCAGCCGCAGCACCTGCCCCTCCCGCTCGGTCAGCCGCCCGATCGGCCCCCGGTCGCCCGGCCCGGCCTCCCGGCGCCGGTCCGCGCCGTGGCGCAGCGCGAGGTCGCGGACGGCCGCCGGGAACAGCAGCGAGTCGCCGCGCGCGACCAGCCGCACCGCCTGCACCATCTCCTCCGCCCGGGCCCGCTTCAGCAGGAAGCCGGCGGCGCCCGCGCGCAGCGCGTCGTACACGTGGTCGTCGTGCTCGAAGGTGGTGACCACCAGGATGCGCGGCGGCACGGCCATCCCGTTGACCAGCTGCTCGGTGGCCCGGATGCCGTCGATGCCGGGCATCCGGACGTCCATCAGCACCACGTCCGGGCGCAGTTCGCGCACCAGCGGGACGACCTCGGCCCCGTCGGCGGCCTCGCCGACCACGGTGAGGTCCGGTTCGCTGTCGATCACCACCCGCAGGCCCAGGCGGACCAGCCGCTCGTCGTCCGCGATCACCACCCGGATGTCGTCGGCGTCCTGCCGCGTTCCCTCGTGCACGGCCTCGTGCCGGTCGTCGCGCATGTCCTCGTTCACGTCGTTCCTCCCACCGGCAGCCAGACGGCCAGCCGCCACGTCGTTCCGTCCTCGTCCGGCCCCGCCGCGCTGCCGCCGTGCAGGGCCGCCGCCCGCTCGCCGATCCCGCGCAGCCCGCGCCCGCCACCGGGGCGGCTCGGCCGGGCGGGGCCGAGCGGGTTGGTCAGGTCGATCTCCAGCCGGCCGTCGGCGAGCCGGACCCGCAGCCGGGCCGGGGTGGTCCCGGCGTGGCGCAGCACATTGGTCAGGCCCTCCTGCACGATCCGGTACGCCTCGCGGGAGACCGGCTCGGGCAGGCCGGCCAGCCCGGGCGCCAGCTCGGCGTCCACCGCCACCCCGGCGCGGCCGAGCTGGCGCAGCAGGTCGTCCAGCCCGGCGAGGGTGGGCCCGGCGGGTCCGGCGGCCTCCGGGTCCTCCTCCCGCAACAGCCCGAGCACGGCGTCGAGTTCGGCGACGGCCGCCCGGGCGGTCTCCTCGATCGCCGCGAGCGCCTCGGCGGCGAAGTCCGGGTTGCTGCGCAGCACCCGGGCGGCGGCCGAGGCCTGGATGCCGACGGCGCTGAGCGCGTGGCCGACCGAGTCGTGCAGCTCGCGGGCCAGCCGGTTGCGCTGGGCGAGCACGGTGGCCCGGCGCTCGGCGGCGGCCACCCGCTCCTCCGGGGTCGGGCCGAGCAGGGCGGGCGCCCAGCGGGCGAGCAGCGCGCCGCAGACGGCGTTGGTGCCGACGATCAGCAGCAGAACGCCGAGGCCGAGGACCGGGCCGGTGACCAGCCAGCCGGGGAAGTGCCGCTCCCACATCCGGACGAACTCCCTGGTCCCCGCGAAGCCGCAGACCAGCACCACCGCGAAGGGGGTGCCCGCCAGCGTCATCCCGGCGACCACCCCGCCGAACAGGACGTGCAGCACGTACCAGAGCGCGGTGCGCCACCGGGCGCCCCAGGAGCGGGCCGGTCCGGTGGCCAGTTCCTCCGGCCGGGCCGCCGAGCACAGCGCCCGCGCCGCCGCGCCCTCCAGCCCCCGCACCATCGGCACCAGCGCGGTGACGGCGGCCATCGGCAGCGAGGTGAGCAGCGACAGGAGGTAGAGCAGCAGTTGGCGCCCGGGCGGCTGGTTCGGGTTGAGCGCCCCGTACAGCACCACCGACAGCATCCAGTACGGCATCAGCAGCGCGCCGCCCAGCACCAGGTGCACCCAGCGCAGCCGGGCCCGCCGGCCGACCGACGCCCCCGCCGCACGCCGCAGCCGGACGCCAAGCTCTCCCGTACGCCCCGACCGAACGCCCTCGCCCGCCGTACCCCGCGGCCGCATGCCCACCCCCGTGATCACCCGCGCGACTCTACGGCAGCGGCGCGCCGGAGGGCGCCCCGTTCGGTGAGCGCGACCGCCCCGACCGCCAGCACCAGCACCGCGGCCACCACCTGGGCGGCCTCGACCAGGGGCGTCAGCCCGGGTACGGCCGTCCGCAGCTCGGTCACCCGGGTCGACATCGCCCCGAAGGCCACCAACTGCCAGGCGCCCCAGCCGAACAGTGAGGCGGCCGCCGTCCAGACCACCAGCAGCGGCCCGAGCAGCCGGCGCCCCGGACGGACCCGGAAGACCAGGACCAGCAGCGCCGCCGCGGCTGCCACCGCCATCACCGCGGTCACCCCGTTCATCACCGCCACGCCCCGGGACCGGCCGTCCACCAGATCCTGCGGCAGTCCGGCGGTGCCGCCGAGCGCCCAGTAGACCCGGCCCGCCGCGACGCCCGCGGCGAGCAGCGCGGCGACGCAGGCGAGGACGCGCTGCACGGTCAGCGTGGGGGAGTCCGGCAGGTCGCCGATCCGCTCCCGCAGCAGCCCGGCCCAGCGCCGGCGGGCGTACAGGGTGAAGGCGGTGATCAGCGCGAGGCCCTGGACGGCGAAGCCGCCGTACACGACGGGGAAGACCCAGCCGCCGAGGTCCTTGTCGTCCTGGCCGGTGCTCTCCGGCCCGAGCACCAGGAGGCTCAGCAGGTACAGCGGCAGCGCGACCAGGATCGTGCCGAGCAGCCCGGTCGCCACCCACATCGGGAACGCCACCAGCCCGGCCGGCGCCCGCCGCCCCCACGGCCGGACGAACGCCAGCGCCAGGGCCACGGCGATCGCGTCCATGCCGAAGGTCAGCAGGTTCACCAGCCACAGCCGGTCCATCTCGCCGGGATCGCCCGCCCCCACCGGGTGCCCGGTCAGCCACAGCAGCTTCAGCGTCAGGTACGGCCCGGTCGCCGCCACCGCCGTCCACGCCGCCCCGGCCCGCACCACGTTCTCGTTGAATCTCATGCCCCCACGGTCCCGCCGGGCCGGGCGCCGGAGCCTCCGCCCGGGGCGCGATCCCGCTCCCCCTGGCGGGGGATCCGGCAGGCGGGGGCTCCTCCGGTGGACGGGGGTTCGCCGGCCCCTCAGGCCATCCGGTGGATCACCCGGTCCTCCTCGTCGGTGCGGCCGTCCGGGTCGGCCACCAGCCCGAGCCGCTCGGCGAGTCGGCGCGAGGGCAGGTTGTCCGCGTGGATCAGGGCGACCACCGGGACGCCGGGGTGGCGCGGCAGCGCCTCCGCCATCGCCGCCCGAGCCGCCTCCGCCGCGTACCCGAGGCCCCAGGCGGACGGCCGGAACCGGTAGTAGAGGTTGAACACCCGCTCCCCGTCCAGGGTGTGCAGGTAGAGCCCCGCGAACCCGATCACCGTCCCCGGGTCCTCCCGGGTGGCGACGGCGCAGTACCCCACCCCGTCCCGCACCCAGTCGGCGACGAACCCGTCCAGCATCTCCCGCGCCTGGACGATCTCCCGCTGCGGCCCGTGCGGGTTGTACCGGTTGGTCTCCGGATCCCCGTGGATCGCGAACACCGCCTCCACGTCCCCCACCTGGGGCCGCGTCAGCACCAGCCGCTCGGAGACGGCGACGACGGTGCGGGCGGTCGGGTCGGTACGGTCGGTGGTTGTGGTGGTGCTCATGGTGCTCCCCCGGTGTCTCGCGTAATAGGTCCATCGCAAGATAGACTATTACCCCGACACCCGTCCGCCCATTTCCGCCCGAGCACCCCCTACAGGATCGGCTCGCAGCCGATCGCCTTGCCGCCGGCCGTGAGGAACTGTTCCCAGGTCTCGCCGGTGCCGGGGAGCGGCCCCTGGACGGTGATGTCGGAGTCCATCCGGAAGTAAGTCGGCTTGCCCTGACAGGTCGCCACCACCTCCCTGTCCGTGATGGGGGAGCCGGCCCAGCGCGATCGGCCGAACGCGGGCGAGGCCTCCTTCTCGGACAGCGGGCCGCGAACCCGGGGCTCGGTCCCGATGGAGAAGGAGATCACGGAACGGCCCTGGTCAGTGCTGATCCGGCAGACCCACA
The DNA here is from genome assembly GCF_042802135.1 of Kitasatospora sp. NPDC057512. Taxonomy (NCBI): domain Bacteria; kingdom Bacillati; phylum Actinomycetota; class Actinomycetes; order Kitasatosporales; family Streptomycetaceae; genus Kitasatospora; species Kitasatospora sp. NPDC057512. Next base: position 40,852 of record NZ_JBHVET010000002.1, on the reverse strand, counting down.
GCGGATCGAACGCGGTGTTCACGCTCTCCCTGAACCCCTTGCCCCCGGCAGTACCGGAGGCGGTGAAGCCGGGCAGGCCGCAGACCGAGGCGGAGTTCAGTTCGTGTTCCTGTCCGGCCGCCGACAGTTCGTGAGGTGCGCGAAGCGACGACTTCCCGCACCCCTTGTCCGCCGCCAGGCCGTTCGCCGCAGCCACGGCGAGTCGGGCGAGTTTCCCGGCGCCGGGCCGGCCGTTGTCGCCCGACCTGACCTCGACCCGCAACCCGTTGCCGCACCCCTCGGGGAGGAGCGCCCAGGCCCGGTCCTCGCGGGCCGCCCCGGCCGCGCCGCCGTTCGCCGAGGCGGCGAACAGCCGGTCTCCCGAGTAGGCCAGGTACGGGCCGAGGTCGTCGGCCTGAAGGACCTGCACGAAGACGGACCGGCTCTCGCCGAACATCCCGTGGCTCACTGTTGCCGTACAGAACGCCCCGCCACTGGGTGACTGCCAGGCGCCGTTCGTCTCGCTGCCCACCGGTCCGGACCCGAGCGCGTCGTTCAGGGCGACCGCGCTCACCACACCGTCGCACACGCTGTCCGGTCCGAACGCGTTGCTCAGATTGTCCGTGAGGAATGCCCCCACCCCTGCCGTGACCGCCACCACCCCCGTCACGGCGACCGCTGCCCGCACCCGCAGCGGCCAGCTGGTGAATCCCCGCCGGTCGAGCGCCGCATCGACGCGCCCGGCCAGGCCTGTGGCGGAGCTGTCGTCCTTCGTTTCCACGATGTGCTGTCCCCTGTGTGTTGCTCGGTCGGCCGGAATCACGCGTGCCCCACACGGGCGGCCGGTCGCGAACCGGCCGCCCGTGGGAGCCGTCAGAGGATCGGCTCGCAGCCGATCGCCTTGGCGCCGGCCGTGAGGAACTGTTCCCAGGTCGTGTTGCCGATGAGGTCCCGGAAGCCGTCCGCTTCGAACCGGAAGCGGGTGGGCTTTCCCTGGCATGTCGTCATGACTTCGTGTTGCCCGACCCAGTGGGCGCGGCCGAACGCCGGCCTGGGGTCGAGGGTCCACGGTTGGACGAGGCGCGGATCGGTGCCGATGGTGAAGGTGATCGAGGACCTGAGGTCCGCGTCCGAGTGGATGCGGCAGGCCCACAGCGGATCGCTCGCGTTGGTCACGGTCTCCTGATAGACGGGGCCACCGGGAGTGTCGGGCATCGTCAGCCCCGGCAGGCCGCAGACGGCGTCGCGGTTGAGGGGGCGGTCCGCACCTGCCGCGGTGAGCTCGCGCGGTGCGGGGAGCGGCGTCCCGCCGCAACCCTGTTGCGCCGCGAAGCGGTTGGCGACCGCGGTGGCGAGCCCGGCGAGCTTCCGGGCGTCGGAGGACCGGGACTTGACGGTGGCTCGCTGCCCGTTGTCGCAACCCGTCGGGAGCAGCGCGAAGCCGTACGACGACTTGTGCACGGCCCCGGCCGTGCCACCGTTCGCCGAGGCGGCGAACAGCTGGGACTCCGCGTCGTACTTGAACCCGGTGAGATCTCCGGCCTTGGCGAGCTCGATGACGGCGAACCGCTCGTTGCCGAAGATCCCGTTGCTCACCATCGCCGCACAGGACGCGCCGGGGGTGTCCAGCTTCCCGTCGCCGTACATCGTGGCGCTGACTTTGCCCCAACCGAGCGCGTCGTTCACTTCGTCCGCGCTCACCGCGCCGTCGCACACGACGTCCGGCCCGAAGGCGTTCGTCAGGTTGTCCGTCAGCAGGAGCGACCCGCCGCCCACCGCGGCCAGCACCACCGTCACCACGATCCCGCGCCAGGGTCGTTGCGGCCGGTAGCGTGGCTCGTCGGGGTCGTTGGAGTTCTCTTCGTGGTTGGTCTTCTTGGTCCTCACAGCGCTCACCCCTTGCCGAACGCGCCTCGGTAGGCCTTGTCGATCCCGGTTTGGTAGGCCTTCCCCACGTCGAGTACCAGCTGCTCCGTCACGGTGCCCGTACGGTCAGCGGCCTCGGGGTCGATGCCGTACTGGCACGCCTTGTCCACGATCATGGCGTCCAACTGCTGTTGCCCCCCTGAGTACCGGGTGCTCACACTGGTCGTGGTGGCAGTGTCGATCTCGGCTTTGGCGTTCTCGGCGTACTTGGCAGTCCCGACATCAACGAGGCGCTGCGCCATGTCGCCCAGCGGCACCACTTGGGAGACTCCCGGTAGAAGAAGTCCCGGGACCACGTTCGCGGGCGTTCCGATCGCGTGGTACGCCATCCTCTGCTGCCAGTCGATGCCCGCCTTCTTCGCGTCCGCGTGGTCGATGGTCGCGTTGACGAATGCCGCGTCGAGCGAACCGAGGACCTTGGAGGACTCCTGCGTGAAGGCGGACAGGACGTGGTCCGGGCGGCCCGTCTTGTCGGGCTCGAAGGCCTCGGGCCCGTACGTGTCGAGGCGGCGGGCGATCTCCCTGGTCTCCGCCTGGTGGATGATCCGGAACGTGTCCGTGTCCTCCAAGGCGCCGCGGACCACTCGCAGCAGTTGCTCCGGCTTGGCGGTCAGGCCGTTCGGCTGGGACGGGTTCTGCAGGTCCTTGCCGAGGATCTCGTGCATGTCCGGGGCGTAGTCGGCGAGCATCCTGGCCATCGGCTTGCGGAGGACCTCGGGTACCGGGAGGCTGTCGCCGGGAGTGGCGCCGCCGACGGTCTTGAGCGTCTCGTCCATGATCCGCGCGCTGACCTTGTCGTGCGGGGCGGGGTACCGGGTGGCGTCGTGGCTGGTCGTGGCGTTCTCCAGCATCTCGGCGAACATCTCGTGCGAGGTGTCGCGCAGAACGTCTCCGGGGAGCTTGCGCTCCTGGCCCTCGTCGAGCCAGCCTCGGTCCTTGAGCAGGTGGAGGAGGTTCTTGTTCTGGCTCGGGTCGAGGAATTCCTGGGCCGTCTCCCGGTCGCCCCTCATCAACCTCAGCAGCGGGGCGAGCGGGTCGCCCTTCGTGGGGTCTTCGGTGAAGGCCGGGCCCCACAGATCCACGCCCTTGGCCTTGCTGGAGGCCTCGTAGTCGAGCAGGTCGGTGCCGACCCTGCGGACGAAGGCCTGGTCGAAGGTTCCCTTCGTCTCCATGAGCGCGGTGAGCGCCGGGTAGTTGTCGTTCAGCCCACCGGCCGGACCCCCCTGGCGGCGGGCGGCCTGGAAGAGGCCGTCCTCCCAGGCCTTGCCCATGCCGGTATCCCGGGTGCCGGTGGCGAGCACGACGGCGAGGTTGCCGTAAACGTCCTGGTAGCCCTTGGCGTTGTGGCTGCCGTGGGCCAGTCCGTCGAGCACCTTGGTGTAGTCCAGGAAAGCCTCCGGGCCGGTCTTCCCGCCGATCTGGAGGCCGTTGAGCAGGGTGGTGGCGAATTCCCTGTTCTCGGCGTTGGCGACCAGGAGGGCCTGCAGTTGCCGGAGTTCGTCGTCGGAGAGGTCGTACGCCCTGGCCATCAGGTCCCGTGCCCGGTTGGCGTCGGTGACCGGGCCGGTGCCGCCGGGGGCGGGGTTGAAGGCGGTGTCGCTGGTGCCGATGTCGCTCTGGAGGTGGAGGGCGGCCCGCTGGTCGGCGGCGGTGGCCTTCTCGACGGCCTTGCCCAGGCGGTCCGCGACGGCTTTGGCCTTGGCGGCCAGGTCCCGTGCCAGCACCTCGCCGTCCGTGTCGTTGCGCGCGTCCTTCGGCATGCTCCAGCTGACCGTGCCGTCCGCGGAGACGGTCAGATCCTGGGTCTGCGCGTCGTGGAGTGCTGTGTCGAGGTCACGGCGGGCGGCGGCGAAGTCCTCGGCGGCGGTCTTCATGACCGCGGCGAGGGCGGTGGCGACGGCCGAGGCCTGTTTGAAGTCGCCGTCCATGTCCCGGAGCTTCCTGGTCGCGCTGTCGGCGGCATCGCCCTTCCAACCGGCTCGCTGCGCGGTGGTGGTGAGGTCCTTGGCGACCCGGCCGTCCAGGGCGGTGAGGGCCTTGGCGACGCCGGCCCAGGCCTCGGCCGCGTCGCCGACCGCGGAGAAGTCGGCTTCGTGCAGTTCCTTGAAGGACACCATCTGTCGTTCCCCCTTCTGGTGTCTACTGGGTGGCGCGCAGGTCGGCGGCGGTCGTGATCTCGTTGGAGTGGTAGTTCTGCCGGGTCTGCTCAAGGCCGTCGGCGGCGTTGGTGAGCTTGTCGTGCAGGACCTTGCACTCCTTCAGCCACCGTTCGGTGGCGCCGGTGACTGCGCCGCCGAAGGCGAAGCCGCGGATCTTCGTCGATGCGGTGCTCGCGTACTCGGTGAGGCTGTGTGCGCCGGGGCCGGCCTTGCCGTTGGCGCTGTCGAGGTCGGTGGCGATCTGCCGGGCCATCCCGGCCGAGGCGCTGAGTTCGTACGGGGTGTCCAGCTGGGTGGTGACCTTGCCCGGGTGGATGAAGGGAAGGGGCGGCACGGTGCCGCCGTTGGACGAGGGCGGCGCGGGGTCGGCGTAGGGGGAGTCCTTGGCCGAGGCGAGTTCCAGGCCCGGTATCGGGTCCTTGGCCGGTGCGACCGGTCCGGTGGTGAAGTACGGGCTGCCCATGCGCGGAATCCTCCCCATTCGGCAAAGCGGCCGCTCCCCTGCGGCATGACGACCGTACAGGGAGCCTCCGTCAGTGCACCGACCCACCCTCCGTGATTCCGTGGGCGCGGGGAGTGGCCGGGTTCACCGGGCCTGGGTCGAGGGGGAATTGGCGGCTCGGCGCGGGGGTGGAGGTCTTGTTACCGGCGGGTCGCTTGCCTATCATCCCGAGTGTGACAGCTTTACTGTCAAACCCGTCGGGAAGGGTTCAGCAGCCAGTGGGTGACGCGAGCAGGGCGCCGGAGGCCGGGGGGCCGTTGGCGGGTGTGCGGGTGGTGGAGCTCGCCGGGATCGGGCCGGGGCCGTTCGCGGCGATGCTGCTGGGGGACCTCGGGGCGGACGTGGTGCGGGTGGACCGGCCGGAGCCGTCGCCGCTCGGTACGGACCCGGCGTACGACCTCAGCAACCGCAACAAGCGTTCGGTGCTGATCGACCTGAAGTCCCCGGAGGGCCCCGGGCGGGTGCTGGATCTGGTCGAGCGGGCGGACCTGCTGATCGAGGGCTACCGGCCGGGCGTCGCGGAGCGGCTCGGGGTCGGTCCCGAGGCATGCCTGGCGCGCAACCCGGCGCTGGTGTACGGGCGGATGACCGGCTGGGGGCAGCACGGCCCCCGGGCGGCGACCGCCGGGCACGACCTCGGGTACGCGGCGGTCGCCGGGGTGCTCGGGATGGTGGCGGCGCCGGGCGGGGCCGAGGAGGCCCCCGGCATCCCGGCCAACCTGCTGGGCGACTACGCGGGCGGCTCGCTCTACCTGGTCGTCGGCCTGCTCGCCGGGCTGCACCACGCCCGGGCCACCGGCGCCGGGCAGGTGGTCGACGCCGCGATCGTGGACGGCGCGGCGCACCTCGGCAGCATGCTGTGGGGCCTGCTCGCGGCCGGCCACTGGCAGGACCGCCGGGGCGTCAACCTGCTGGACGGCGGCGCGCCGTTCTATGCGGTGTACCGGGCGGCCGACGGCGGCCACCTGGCCGTCGGCGCGCTGGAGCCGCGCTTCTACGCGGAGTTCGCCCGGCTGCTGGAGCTGGACCCGGACGCGCCCGGCCAGTACGACCCGGCCCGCTGGCCCGAACTGCGCGCGTTGATCGCCGCCCGCTTCGCCACCCGGACCAGGGCCGAGTGGGAGGCCGTCTTCGCGGGCTCCGACGCCTGCGTGGAACCGGTGTTGACGATGCGTCAGGCCGCCGGTGATGCCCATCTGTCGGCGCGCGGGACCTACGTCGAGGCGGACGGCGTCACCCAGCCGGCCCCCGCCCCGCGCTTCTCCGCCACCCCGGGCGCCCTGCGCCGCCCGCCGGCCCGGCCGGGCGCGGACACCGCCGAGGTGGCCCGGGACTGGGGCGTCCCCGCCCTCGACCCTGACGTACCGGTCCCAGGGATCGGCGTCACCTTCCCCAACTCCACGGCAGAGCAAGGAGAGTAGCGTTGCAGCGCGAGATCTTCACCGAGCAGCACGACGACTTCCGGGCCACCGTGCGGGCCTTCCTGGCCAAGGAGGTGCTGCCGCACTACGACCGCTGGGAGAAGGCCGGCATCGTCGACCGCTCCGCCTGGCTCGCGGCTGGCCGCCAGGGCCTGCTCGGCCTCGCCGTCCCCGAGGAGTATGGCGGTGGCGGCACCCCGGACTTCCGCTACGCGGCCGTGCTGGCCGAGGAGTTCGCCCGGGCCGGCGCGTCCGGACTGGCGATCGGCCTGCACAACGACATCATCGGCCCGTACCTCACCTCGCTCGCCACCGAGGAGCAGAAGCGCCGCTGGCTGCCCGGCTTCTGCTCGGGCGAGCTGATCACCGCGATCGCGATGACCGAGCCCGGCACCGGCTCCGACCTCCAGGGCATCCGCACCCAGGCGGTCGACCAGGGCGACCACTACCTGCTCAACGGCGCCAAGACCTTCATCTCCAACGGCATCCTCGCCGACCTGGTCATCGTGGTCGCCCGCACCACCCCCGAGGGCGGCGCGCACGGGCTGAGCCTGCTGGCCGTCGAGCGCGGCACGCCCGGCTTCGAGCGCGGCCGCAACCTCGACAAGATCGGCCAGAAGGCCCAGGACACCGCCGAGTTGTTCTTCGAGGACGTCCGGGTGCCGAAGGAGAACCTGATCGGCGAGCTCAACGGCGGCTTCGTCCACCTGATGCAGAACCTCGCCCAGGAGCGGCTCACCATCGCCGCCGCGGCGATCGCCGGCGCCGAGTACCTGGTCGAGATCACCACCGACTACGTCAAGCAGCGCGAGGCCTTCGGCCGCCCGCTCGCCAAGCTCCAGCACGTCCGCTTCGAGATCGCCGAACTGGCCACCGAGTGCGCCGTCACCCGTGCCTTCGTGGACCGCTGCATCACCGAGCACAACCGCTGGGCGCTCACCCCGGCGGACGCCTCGATGGCCAAGTGGTGGGCCACCGAACTGCAGAAGCGCACCGCCGACCGCTGCCTCCAACTGCACGGCGGCTACGGCTACATGAGTGAGTTCCCGGTCGCCCGGGCGTTCACCGACGGCCGCATCCAGACCATCTACGGCGGTACCACCGAGATCATGAAGGAGATCGTCGGCCGTTCCGTCCTCGGCTGAGCCACTCCATCCTTCCGCGCCCCCGAGCCCCCGCTCCGAACACCCCCGCTCAGAACAGCCCCCCGCCCCGAAAACCCGCTGAAAGGCGTTCCCACCGTGACCACCGAAGCGTACGTCTACGACGCGATCCGCACCCCGCGCGGCCGGGGCAAGGCCACCGGCTCGCTGCACGGCACCAAGCCGATCGACCTGGTCGTCGGACTGATCCACGAACTGCGCGGCCGCTACCCCGGGTTGGACCCGGCCGCGATCGACGACATCGTGCTCGGCGTGGTCAGCCCGGTCGGCGACCAGGGCTCCGACATCGCCCGGATCGCGGCCATCGCGGCCGGCCTGCCCGACACCGTCGCCGGCGTCCAGGAGAACCGCTTCTGCGCCTCCGGCCTGGAAGCCGTCAACCTGGCCGCCGCCAAGGTCCGTTCCGGCTGGGAGGACCTGGTCCTGGCCGGCGGTGTGGAGTCGATGTCCCGGGTGAAGATGGCCTCCGACGGCGGCGCCTGGTTCGCCGACCCGATGACCGCGTACGAGACCAACTTCGCCCCGCAGGGCATCGGCGCCGACCTCATCGCCACCATCGAGGGCTTCTCCCGCACCGACGTGGACGCCTTCGCCGCCGAGTCCCAGGCCCGCGCCGCCAAGGCCCAGGCGGACGGCCTGTTCGACCGCTCGGTCGTCCCGGTGCGCGACCGCAACGGCCTGGTCGTGCTGGAGCGCGACGAGTTCATCCGCCCCGGCACCACCGTCGAGACCCTGGCCGGCCTCAAGCCCTCCTTCGCCGCCATCGGCGAGGCCGGCGGCTTCGACGCCGTCGCCCTCCAGAAGTACCACTGGGTCGAGGCCATCGACCACGTCCACCACGCGGGCAACTCCTCCGGCATCGTGGACGGCGCCGCGCTGGTGGCCATCGGCAACCGCGAGGTCGGCGAGCGGTACGGGCTGCGCCCGCGCGCCCGGATCGTCTCCGCCGCCGTCTCCGGCTCCGAGCCGACCATCATGCTCACCGGCCCCGCCCCGGCCACCCGCAAGGCGCTCGCCAAGGCCGGGCTCACCGCCGCCGACATCGACCTGGTCGAGATCAACGAGGCCTTCGCCGCGGTCGCGCTCCGCTTCATCCGCGAACTCGGCTTCCGCCACGACCAGGTGAACGTCAACGGTGGCGCGATCGCGCTCGGCCACCCGCTCGGCGCCACCGGCGCGATGCTGCTCGGCACCGTGGTCGACGAACTGGAGCGGCGCGACCTGCGCTACGGCCTGATCACCCTCTGCGTGGGCGGCGGCATGGGCATCGCCACCATCGTCGAGCGCATCTGAGCCCACCCGTCGCCCGCCGCCACCCTTCGTGGGACACGCTGCGCGCCTTCCTGGGACACGGTGCGCGCGGTACCTCCCTCTGCAGACCGGTAGACCGGTAGACCTGGAGAACTTGATGAGCGACACCACCACCATCCGCTGGGAGCAGGACCAGGACGGCGTGGTCACCCTCGTCCTCGACGACCCCACCCAGTCCGTCAACACCATGAACGAGGCCTTCACCGCCGACTTCGAGACCGTCGTCGAGCGGCTCGCCGCCCTGGCCGCCGCGGACGCGCTGCGCGGCGTGGTGATCGCCTCCGGCAAGAAGACCTTCTTCGCCGGGGGAGACCTGCGGATGCTCTCCGCCGCCCGACCCGAGGACGCCGAGGCCGTCTTCGAGAAGTCGATGCGGATCAAGCGCGCGCTGCGCACCCTGGAGACCCTCGGCAAGCCGGTCGTCGCCGCCGTCAACGGCAGCGCGCTCGGCGGCGGCCTGGAGCTCGCCCTCGCCTGCCACCACCGGATCGCGCTCGACACCCCGGCCAGCCGGATCGGCCTGCCCGAGGTCACCCTCGGCCTGCTGCCGGGCGGCGGCGGAGTGGTCCGTACGGTCCGGCTGTTCGGCATCACCGACGCCCTGCTGAAGTTCCTCCTCCAGGGCCGCCAGTACCGCCCGGCGCAGGCGCTGGAGCACGGGCTGGTGCACGAACTGGTCGACACCCCGGAGGAGTTGACCGCCCGCGCGAAGGCCTGGATCGAGGCCAACCCGACCGCCGTCCAGCCCTGGGACGTCAAGGGCTACAAGATCCCCGGCGGCACCCCGGCCACCCCGGCCTTCGCCGCCAACCTGCCCGCCTTCCCGGCCAACCTGCGCAAGCAGCTCAACGGTGCGCCCTACCCGGCCCCGCGCAACGTCCTGGCCGCCGCTGTGGAGAGCGCCCAGGTGGACATCGACACCGCGATGACGATCGAGGCCCGCTACTTCACCGAGCTGGCCTGCGGGCAGACCAGCAAGAACATGATCCAGGCGCTCTTCTTCGACATGCAGGCGGTCAACTCCGGCGCCGGGCGCCCGAAGGACGTCGAGAAGCGGCCGGTCCGCAAGGTCGCGGTGCTCGGCGCCGGGATGATGGGCGCGGGCATCGCCTACACCTGCGCCAAGGCCGGCATCGAGGTCGTGCTCAAGGACGTCGCCATCGAGGCCGCCGAGCGCGGAAAGGCCTACTCCGAGGGGCTGTTGAACAAGGCCGTCGCGCGCGGGCGCTCCACCGAGGCCGACCGCGACGCGCTGCTGGCCCGGATCACCCCCACCGCCGAGGTCGCCGACCTGGCCGGCTGCGACGTGGTGATCGAGGCGGTCTTCGAGAACACCGAGCTCAAGCACAAGGTGTTCCAGGAGGTCGAGGGCGTGGTCGGCCCCGACACGCTGCTCTGCTCCAACACGTCCACCCTGCCGATCGGCCTGCTCGCCGAAGGCGTTGAGCGCCAGGGCGACTTCATCGGGCTGCACTTCTTCTCGCCGGTCGACAAGATGCGCCTGGTCGAGATCATCCGCGGCCCGCGCACCGGCGACGAGGCGCTGGCCCGCGCCTTCGACCTGGTCCGGCAGATCGACCGCACCCCGATCGTGGTCAACGACTCCCGCGGCTTCTTCACCTCGCGGGTGATCGGCCAGTTCCTCAACGAGGGCGTCGCCATGGTCGGCGAGGGCATCCACCCGTCCAGCGTCGAGCAGGCCGCCGCCCAGGCCGGCTACCCCGCCAAGGTGCTCTCCCTGATGGACGAGCTGACCCTCACCCTGCCGCGCAAGATCCGCGACGAGTACCGGCGCTCGGTGGAGGCCGTCGGCGGCACCTGGACGCCGCACCCGGCCGACGCGGTGGTCGACCGGATGGTCGACGAGTTCGGCCGCCCGGGGCGCAGCGGCGGCGCGGGCTTCTACGAGTACGGCGAGGACGGCAGGCGCGGGCGGCTCTGGCCGGGGCTGCTGGAGCACTTCTCCGGCGCTCCGGCCGGTGTTCCGGCTGGTGCTCCGAGTGCTGCTCCGGGTGACGTCCCGTTCGAGGACCTCAAGGAGCGGATGCTGTTCAGCGAGGCGCTGGACTCGGTGCGCTGCCTGGAGGAGGGCGTGCTGACCTCGGTCGCCGACGCCAACGTGGGTTCGATCCTCGGCATCGGCTTCCCGGCCTGGACGGGCGGCGTATTCCAGTACATCAACGGGTACGAGGGCGGCCCGGCCGGCTTCGCGGCCCGCGCCCGCGAACTCGCCGCCGCGTACGGCGAGCGGTTCGCGCCGCCGGCGCTGCTGGAGCGGGTCGCGGCCGAGGGGCGGACCTTCACGGACTGACCCGCCGGCCTACTGATCCACTGACCTGCTCGGACCCGGGTGAGGCCGCCGCCCGCACGGCCTCACCCGGGTTCCAGGCCCGACTCCTGGCCCGACTCCTGGCCCGAGTCCCGGCTCAGCTCCTCGCCCAGTTCCTCCCGGAGCGAGCGCTGGAAGGCCGTGACCAGCGCCTGCGCCACCATCGGCTGGATGTGGTCCGTCAACGCCCGCATCCGGGCCAGCTCGGCGGGCGCGGGCTCGCTCTCCCGGTACGGCTTCCACACCGTCTCGCGGAACAGCCGCTGCAACTCCCGTGCCGTCGCCCGACTGTGCTCCAGCACCACCGCCCGGGCGGCGAGCAGCGTCTCCAGCGGGATCGGCACGTCCAGGATCCGCACACCCAGCGGCAGCAACCCGGGATCCACCCGGAACACCTCCGGATCCCGCGTCCGCTCCAGCGCCCCCATCGCGGCGAGCCGTTCGACCTGCCCCTCCGTCAGCCCCCGCCCGGCCCGCCGCTCCAGCTGCGCCCGGGTGACCTCCTCCGGGGTCTCCGGCGTCCAGGACGCGACCAGCGCACGGTGGATCGCCAGATCCAGCGGCGTACTGTCCTCCGGGAGCCGCGCCAGGTACCGCTCGATCGCGGCCAGCGTCAGGCCCTGCCGCTGCAACTCCTCGATCAGCTCCAGCCGGTCCAGGTGCGCCGCCCCGTACAGCCCCACCCGCCGCGGCCCCAGCACCGGCGGCGGCAGCAGCCCCTTCGTCCCGTAGAACCGCACCGTCCGCACCGTCACCCCGGCCCGCGCCGCCAGCTCGTCCACCGTCAGCCGCACCCCGCCCCCCGCCCCGCCGTGCTCCCCCATCCGCCGCCTCCCACGCTGGCACACTCCTGCTGTGACAGCAGCAGTGTGACAGTGGTGGGCGGGCCGGTCCACCGATGGGGGCGGCAGACGGGCGGCGGGGGTGTGCGGGAGCGCGGGCAGGTGCGGACACGTGCGGACGCGTGGGGGCGCTGACGCCGACGCCCCTGCCGTCCGCCGGGGGACCGGCTTCGGGCAGGGGCGTCGGGGTGGTGGGGTGGCGGCGGTTTCGGGTCAGGCGAGGGCGGCGTGGTGGCGGCGGGTGACCTCGGGGTGGGCCCTGGTGTAGCCCTTCCACTCGTTGAGGCCGAAGTCGGCGAAGAGCGGGTTGGCCGGGTCCGCGGTGGCGCCGGGGGCGTGGTGGGCGAGCGGGAAGTCCAGCGGCTCGATGTGGGCGTCGAGGCGGGGGTTGTAGAAGAACGGCACCGAGAAGCGCTCGTGGGCGCCGGGCGGGCTCACCACGCGGTGGTTGGTGGCCTTGAGGTAACCGTCCGTGGCCACCTCCAGCAGCTCGCCGAGGTTGACGACGAAGGCGCCGTCGAGCGGCGGGACCTCGAGGAAGGTGCCGTCCGCGCGCTCGACCTGGAGGCCGCCGACGGTGTCCTGCAGCAGCAGGGTGATGAAGCCGTAGTCCTTGTGGGCGCCGACGCCCTGGCCGGCGCCGTCCGGGGCGGTGCCGGGGTAGCGGACCAGCTTGAGGCGAAGGTGGGGGTGGCCCGCGAAGGCCTCGTCGTAGAAGTCGGGGCGGGCGCCGATCGCGGCGAGGAGTTCGTGCAGCAGGCGGCGGGCGACCGAGCCGAGGTGGTCGATCCAGCCGAGCGCGGCGGTGCGCAGCTCGGGGAGGGCCTCGGGCCACTGGTTGGGCCCCTCCAGCCACCAGTACGGGGGCTCGCCGCTGCCGGGGACGTGCGGGGGCAGCTCGGCGCCGATGTCCAGCTGGTCGCGCCAGTCCTGGCTGCCGCCGGTGCGCTCGTCGCCGGTGCGGGTGTAGCCCCGGTAGTGGGGGGAGTTGAGGTTGCTCACGGCGAGCCGGTCGGCCTCGGGAAGTGCGAAGAAGGCCCGCATGGCCCGGGCGAGCGCGGCCGTCTCCTCCGGGGTGACGCCGTGGCCGACCAGCTGGAAGAACCCGACGCCGGTGGCCGCGGCGCGGAGCTCGTCGTGCAGGCGGCGGCGGTCGTCCGGGTTGCCGTCGGCGAGCGAGAGGTCGATCACCGGGAGGGCATCCGCCGCGGGGGAGCCGGTGCCGGTGCCGGTCTCGGATATGGGCGTGTACTGCTGCGTCATGTGTGACATCCGCTGGGTCTCGTCCCGGCTGGTCCCGGTGGTCGACCGGGGGCGGCCGGAGCTGTGCCTGGTGCGGCGGGTGCTCCGGGGCCGGGAGGTGGTGGCGGCCGGGCAGGGGCCGCCGTTGAGGGTGGGTGGCGCGAGGTTCAGCCGGAGCGTCGACAGGACATGGTCGTCACGCGGAGCAGGTCCACGTGGCGGCGGCGAACAAGGATGAGCACCCCACCAGCCTAATTGACCCGTTCTGCGGCAGGCGAGCCCCCTGCAGCGGAGGGCCACTCGCCATTTGTCGGTGATCTATCAAGTTGTGGGGCGGTGGTGCCGGAGTGCCGGCGGTGGCGGCTCCTCTCGGGGGTCGTTCAGGCGTTGTTGAGGTAGGCCAGGACGGCCAGGACCCGGCGGTTGTCGTCGTCGGAAGGCTGGAGGTCGAGCCGGACGAAAATCGACGCGGTGTGCTTGGCGACGGCCCGCTCGGTGATCACCAGCTGCTGGGCGATCGCCGCATTGGACCGGCCCTCCGCCATCAGTCCGAGCACCTGGCGCTCGCGCGGAGAGAGCGTGGAGACCGGACCGGCCGAGGAGTTGTGGGTGAGCAGCCGGGTGATCACCTCCGGATCCATCGCGGTGCCGCCCTGGGCGACCCGCCGCACGGCGTCGATGAACTGGGTGCCGTCCATCACCCGGTCCTTGAGCAGGTAGCCGATCCCGCCGGTGCTGCCGGCCAGCAGCTCGCGGGCGTACAGCTGCTCCACGAACTGCGACAGCACCAGGACGGGCAGGCCCGGGTGGGCCTGACGGGCCGCCAGCGCAGCCCGCAGGCCCTCGTCGGTGAAGCTCGGCGGCAGCCGGACGTCCACCACGGCGATGTCGGGCCGGTCCGCGGCCACCGCGGCGAGCAGCTGCTCGCCGTCCTCCACCGCCGCGGTGACCTTCATGCCGTTGGCCTCCAGCAGCCGGGTCAATCCGTCCCGGAGGAGGAAGAGGTCTTCGGCGATGACAACGCGCAAGGGATCTCCAGGTTCACGATGGTCGGTCCGCCGGGCGGGCTGCTGATCGCGAGCACCCCGTCGAAGGCGGCCAGTCGACGTTCGGTTCCGCTGAGGCCGGTTCCCCGGGACGGCTCGGCGCCGCCGCGCCCGTCGTCGGTGACCGATATCCGCAGCAGCCCGTCACTGTGCCCTATCTCGATCCACACCCGCGAGGCCCCGGCGTGCTTCACCACGTTGGCCAGCAGCTCCGTCACCGCGAAGTAGGCGGCCGACTCCACCGGGGCGGGCGCCCGGCCGGGCAGGCCGCCGGTGAAGCCGACCGGCAGCGGCAGGTCCAGCGCCGTCGCCCGTACCGCGTCGGCCAGGCCGCGGTCGGCGAGCACCGGGGGATGGATCCCGCGGACCAGGTCCCGCAGCTCGCCCAGCGCCTTCACCGAGGACAGCCGGGCCTCGGCCAGCAGCGGCCCGAGGGCGTCCGGGTCGTCCTTCAGCTGCTCGGCCACGGTCAGCAGCATGCCCAGTGCGACCAGCCGGGCCTGCGCCCCGTCGTGCAGATCCCGCTCGATCCGGCGCAGCTCGGCCGCGCCGGCGTCGATGGTGTCTGCCCTGGTCTGCGCGAGATGGCTGACCTGGCGGGCCAGCTCGGCCCGCCGGGAGGGCCCGAGCAGGGCCCGGGCGGCCTTCTCGTGGATCCGCAGGGCCGGCGGGGCGGCCCACAGGGCGGCCAACGGGGCGACGGTCAGGCCCATCGAGTAGACGACGCCCAGGGCGAAGAACCGTCCGTCCCGGCCGAAGACCTCCAGGGCGACCGGGGTCAGCAGGACGATCACGGCGGTGAGCAGCACGGTGGCGCCGGTGAGCAGCGTCCAGGCGAAGTCCCGCCAGGTCGCCGGGTCGGTGAGCCAGCCGCCCGCCCGCAGCCGCGGCCAGGCCCCGGCGCGGACCGGCCGGCGGTACGGCACCGGTATCGGCCGCCCGCTCCACTTCCCGACGGTGCGCCTGCTCTCCGTCGCGATCCAACGGGCGCCGAACAGCCCGAGCACCAGCAGTGCGGGCGCCAGCCAGACCGAGCCGGACCGGCCGCCCGGCGCCGCACCGCCGTAGAGGTGGGCGGCCATCAGCGCTATCGTCCCCGGAGCGAACAGCGCGGCGCCGACCGCCCGGCCGCCGCCCCCGGTGGCCCAGCAGAGCGCCCAGAGGGCGACCGGCGCCATCGGCACCGCCAGGATCAGCGGCCCGCCCGGCTGGAAGTCCCGGGGTTCGTCCGGACCGAACAGCGCGGTGGCCAGCAGGACCGGCCCCGCCAGCAGTGCGAGGAACCCCGTCACGGCCAGCGTCACCGCGTACCAGGCGCGCACCCCGTCCGTGCACGCCCGGCCGACCCGTAGGGCCAGTCCGTTCAGCACTCCCGCGTCCATGACGCGCCCCCTCTCCCTTGCGCGGCCCCCGCCCGGAGGCCGCGATGCCGCGGCCCGAAGCCGCGGTTCCGAAGCTGTGGTTCCGGGGCCCCGCGGACCCCGGTTCCGACCTTTCGATGGGTCAGTCTGCCCGGCCGGGGCCGCTGGTGCTCTAGGCCTGAACACCCAGTTCGGGGTGTATCTGGATACACCCCGCAGAGGCCGTCCAGACGGCTGTCGGCACCCCGCCGCCGGTTCGTAGCGTGATGTTCCGTCAGCCGGACCGGGGTTCCCGGGGCCGGACGCCGAACAGTGGAGGGCCCGTGAACGCGCCGATCATCCGGATCCGCGGCGTCAGCAAGACGTACGACCGATCCGACGCCGCCCGTCCCGCCCTGGCCGGGCTCGACCTGGAGGTCCGGGCCGGCGAGGCACTGGCCGTGCTCGGCCGCTCGGGCAGCGGCAAGTCCACCCTGCTGAACCTGATCGCCGGCCTCGACCGCCCGAGCGAGGGCGAGGTGGAGGTGGACGGCGTCGCCGTGCACCGGCTCGGCGAGGCCGCGCTGGCCGAGTACCGGCGGGCGCGGATCGGCATGGTGTTCCAGTTCTTCAACCTGCTGGACGACCTGACCGCGGAGGACAACGTGCTGCTCCCGGCCCAGTTGGCCGGGATGCGGCGGGAGCAGGCGCGGGCCAGGGCCGGGGAGCTGCTGGAGCGGCTGGGGGTGGCCCGGCACGCCAAGGCCTTCCCCGGTCGGCTCTCCGGCGGGGAGCGCCAGCGCGTCGCGGTGGCCCGGGCGCTGATGAACCGTCCGCCGCTGCTGCTGGCCGACGAACCCACCGGGGCGCTGGACACCGCCTCGGCCGCCGACGTCCGCGACCTGCTGCGTGGGCTCAACGCGGAGGGCCAGACGATCCTGCTGGTCACCCATGACACCGCGCTCGCCGAGGCCTGCGCCGACCGGACGATCGAACTGCTCGACGGCCGGCTGGTCCGGGACACGGCGGCCGTGCCGGCACCGGGCGGTGGCCGATGAGCGCGCTCGGCAAGGTGGTGCGCGCCGGGGTCGGCCGCCGGCGGGTGCAGACCCTGGTGATGGTGCTCACCACGATGGTGTCCGTGACGGCGTGCATCCTCGCGCTCGGGCTGCTGGTCGCCGCCCAGGGTCCGTACCAGCGATCCTTCGCCGACCAGCACGGCGCCCACCTCAACGTGCTGTACGACCGGGCCAGGGCGAGCCCCGCCCAGCTCGCCGCGACGGCCCACGCGCCAGGCGTGACGGCCTCGGCCGGCCCCTACCAGGCGGTCGCCGTCCAGCCGCGCTCCGGTCCCGGCACCCGGATCCCGCCGGCCGGGAGCCCGCTGCCGCCGATGACGCTGGTCGGCCGCGCCCAGGACGGTCCGCTGGACGGCCTGCGGATCACCGACGGCCGCTGGGTCGCCGGGCCCGGCGAGGTGGTCTTCCCGGACGGGCACTCCCCGCTGGCGGTCGGCGACAGCATGGAGTTCCCGGACCTGCCGGGGCACCCGACGCTCAAGGTCGTCGGCCTGGCGGCCTCGGTCTCCTGGAGTGCGGACGGCTGGGTCGCCCCGGAGCAGGTGGCCGGGCTGACGGCGCCCGGCACGGAGCCCTCCGCCCAGTACCTCTACCGCTTCGCCCACGCCGGTAGCGACGCCGAGGTGGAGGCCGACCGCGCCGCACTGGCCGCCGCGGTCCCGGGCGGTGCGCTCGCCAAGGCCACCTCCTACCGGCCCGCCCGGGAGGAGGCGAACCGGACGGCCTCGACCTTCGTCCCGTTCGTCACGGCCTTCGGGGTGCTCGGCCTGGCCATGTCGGTGCTGATCATCGGCGTCGTGGTCAGCGGCGCCGTCAGCGCCGCCACCCGGCGGATCGGCATCCTCAAGTCCCTGGGCTTCACCCCGGCCCACGTGGCGCGCGCCTACGTCGGCCAGGCGCTGATACCCGCCGGGGTCGGCACGGCGCTCGGCGTGCTCCTCGGCAACCTGCTGTCCGTACCGGTCCTCGGGCTGGCTCACAAGGCCCTGCGCGGCGGGCTGCTCGGCATCCCGGTCTGGGTGGACGTCGTGGTCGCGGTGGCGGCCCTGGGGGCGGTGGCGGGCACCGCGCTGGTACCGGCGCTGCGGGCCGGGCAGCTGCGGACGGTGGAGGCGCTCGCGGTCGGCCGGACGGCGCCGGGCGCCAAGCGGGCAGCCGCCCGCGGCACGGTCGGCGGGGCGGGGGCGGTGGGCCCGCTGTCCCGGGCGCAGGAGCTGATCGGCCGGCTGCCGGTGCCACGGGCGCTCAGCCTCGGGCTGGCCTCCCCGCTCAACCGGCCGGGCCGCTCGGCGACCACCGGAGCCGCCGTGGTGCTCGGCACGGTCGGGGTCACCCTCTGCGTCGGCCTGACGCTCTCGCTGGGCTCGATCCAGGACGGTCTGGCGGCCGACCGCGCGGGCAAGGTGGTGGTCCAGACCCCGATCGAGGGCTCCACGCCGTCCGCCGACCACGTCGACGAGGCGGCCGTGGCCAGGGCCATCGACTCGCGCCCGGGCACCCGGGCCTGGTACAGCACCGTCCCGACCCCGGTCGCCCTGGCCGGCAGCACCGGGCGCTCCGAAGTGGTCGCGTTCAGCGGCGACACCTCCTGGAGCGGCTTCCAACTGGTCTCCGGCCGCTGGTTCCACGGCCCCGGCGAGGTCGTGGTGGCCGCCGCCACCCTGCGGGCCGCCCAGGTGAAGGTGGGTGACACCGTCACCCTCACCGACCACGGGCGCAGCACCCCGGCGAAGATCACCGGTGAGGTCCTGACCACCAACGACCTGGTGTTCACGGACCGGTCCACGCTGGCGCCGCTCGGCGGCGCGATCCACGCCGAGGCGCTCACCTTCCACATCGACCTCGCCCCGGGCACCGGTGCGCAGGCCTACGCCGACGGGCTGGACCAGGCCGTGAAGCCCCTGGGCCTGAGTGCCGACCCCGGAGAGGAGCACCTCAGCATCGTGGTGCTGGCGATGAACACCCTGGCGGGCACGCTCACGCTGCTGCTCTCCGTGGTGGCGGGACTCGGGGTGCTCAACACCGTGCTGCTGGACACCCGGGAGCGGGTGCACGACCTCGGGGTGCTCAAGGCGCTCGGGATGTCACCCCGGCAGACCGTCGGCATGGTGCTCACCTCGGTCTGCGGCAGCGGGCTGGCGGCCGGGTTGATCGGGGTCCCGATCGGCATCCTGGTGCACCACCGGGTGATGCCCGCGATGGCACGGGCCGCCGGAATCGGGGTGCCGGACGCGGACCTCGCCGTGTTCGCCCCGTCGGTGGTGGGGCCGCTGATACTCGGCGGCCTGGTGCTGGCCCTGCTCGGAGCCGTCCTCCCGGCCACCTGGGCGGCCCGCACCAGGACGGTCACGGCGCTGCGGACGGAGTAACGACGCGGAGGAGGGCCAGGAGAGGAAACACACCCGCTACCCGGCCCCGTCTGGGAACCCCCCGTAAGGTTCCCAGGCAGGGCAGGGCAGGGCCGACCCAGGCCGTCCGATCAGGCCCGGGTCAGGCCCGGGTCAGGACAGCCGTGCCGCCGCGTACGCCTCCATGGCAGCACGCTGGTACGCGGCCAGGCCCGGGGCGATGGCCTCGTATGCGGCGCTCCACTGCTCGTTCTCGGTGCAGGAGCGGGCGATCGCCAGGTATTCCTCGGTCGAGACGGACCGGAAGCTGTGGAGCAGCCGGTACTCCTCCTCGACCGTGCTCTGCACGGCCTCGGCGTCGGCCGGGTGGCCGGCCGCCATCAGCTCCGCCAGGCGGATCATGCGGGCGGTCCGCTGGCGCTGTCCGGCCTCGATCTCGGCCGGGGTCATCGCGGCGGTCGCGCGCCGGGCCGCCTCGGCGTGCTCGGGGAAGTCGCGCAGGCTCGCGTCGACGTCGTCGGGCTGGATGCCCTCGAACAGGTTCTCGGGGCGGTTGATGGTCATGGGCGTGCCGTCCTTCCGGGAGCGTTCCAGGTCGGCGATCGTGCGGGAAACGGTGGTGGCCAGGGCGTCGAGCCGGTCGCGCTCGGCGACCAGCCGCCGGCGGTGGCCCCGCAGGGCCTCCAGCTCGTCCACCTGATCGCCCAGGATCCGGGCGATCTCGGTCAGCCCCACGCCCAGCGCCCGCAGTACCAGGATCTGTTGCAGCTGGAGCAGCTGCCGCTCCTCGTAGTAGCGGTGGCCGTTGGAGCCGATCCAGGCCGGGGGCAGTAGC
Organism: Kitasatospora sp. NPDC057512; assembly: GCF_042802135.1. Lineage (NCBI taxonomy): Bacteria > Bacillati > Actinomycetota > Actinomycetes > Kitasatosporales > Streptomycetaceae > Kitasatospora > Kitasatospora sp. NPDC057512. The sequence continues at coordinate 21,330 of NZ_JBHVET010000002.1, read as the reverse complement.
CCGATCTCGTCGTAGTGCCGCAGGGTCCTGGCCGTCACACCGGACATTCGGGCCACCTCGGCGATGGGCCAGGCCATGGTTGCCTCCCTCGTTTCCACGTCCCACGTTCGCGTGGACCAGGGCCGATTCTCCGGCCCTGGTCACGACGGTAGAAGCTGCCGCTGCGGCAGCTTCAAGCCCGGGACGTCCGCGCTGCCAGCAAGGTGTCGTACGCCGCTCAGCCCTCGCCGAACCAGTCCAGGGACTGCCCGTGCGGTCCGGTGAAGGCCACCGGCCGCTCGTCCAGGGCGAGCGCGAACAGCCCGGCGACGGCCGCCGGGCGGGGGAGGCGTCGGGCGACGGCCGGCAGCACCGAGACCGCCTCGTTGGAGATCCAGTGCCCGGGCAGCTCGCGCATCGTCGCCGCGAACTCCTCCCGCTCCTCCGGCCGCAGGTACGCGAGCACCGCGCTGTGGAACACCACCGGCGTCGCCCCCGCCGGGGCCTGCGCGACCAACTCCCGTACCGTCGCGTTGAGATCGCCGCGCACCAGCAGCGGCGGCTCGGCCCGGGCGACCCGGACGGCGCCGCGCAGCCGGTCCAGCCGGTGGGTCTGCTCGGGCCAGACCAGCGACTCCAGCCAGCGCATGTCCTCCTCGGCCCGCACGTCCAACGGATTGAGGTCGATCCCGGCCCGCCACACCACCTCGGGCAGCCGTTCCCGCAGGGAGTCGGGGAGCGGAACCGGCCCGCTCACCACGCAGTCCAGCGTCACCGGGCTCGCGGCGGCGCCGAACTCGGCGACCGGGGCACCGGACCCACGCTCATGTCCGTCCCCTTGCTCGTCCCGGGCCCCGGCCCCGGCTCCGTCCCCCTGCCCGCCCCCGTCCCCGGCCAGGTACCGGTACCGGTACCGATACCGGTCCGGGTACAGGCAGAGCCCGGCCGAGGCGCCCACCTCGATCAGGGCGAGCGGCTGCGGCAGCGCGGCCAGCAGCGGCAGCAGGGTGGCGCAGCGGCCCGCCTCGTTGGTCTGCGTCCGCCGCTCCAGCATCGTCGCCGAGACCTCGGCCCACCGCTCCGCCGCCCAGCCGCGGAAGGCCGGCCAACCCTCCGTCACCGGTCCACCCAGGTGCCGGACCGCGCCGAACAGCAGGTTCGGCTGCCGCTTCGCGGTCGGAAGCCCGTCCAGCAGTGCGCGCAACTTCCCGTCCCCGGCGACGCCTTCGGCCAGCTCCTGGTAGACCGGCGAGTTCCCGCGCGCCTCCCGCTCCGCGAACGCCCGGTAGAGCTCCTCCGTGTCGCTGCGCATCCCCCACAGGTCCTTTCGATGCCTTCACGAGTGATCGAATCGGCCCAGCCTACGCCCAGGCCGATGTGCCACCCGCTGACCCCAAGCGCTCTTCCGGACGGTGAAGCGGGAGTGGTACGGTCCGCCGCGACCGCCGGGTGGTGGGGAGCTCATAGCCTTGGGAGTGATTGAGTTCAGGGCGTGCCGGCCTCGCGGATCGGCCACCGGGTGATCAGCAGGTGGCCCGTCGGGCGAGCACGAGTTCGGTGGTGGGCTTGCGGTGTCTCCCAGCGGTACAACTGGGCGAGCGCCGCGTGCGGTACCCCGGCCTCGGGTACACCAGCGTGGCCAGGAGCCGGTCCACGAAGACAGCTCGCGCCAAGAGCCGCTCCCCGCCGGGTCGCTCGATCACCTGGCAGGTGGGCTCCGAGGAAAGCCCCGAGCACGACTGCCCGCCCGCACACTAGCCTCACCCCGCATGGAAGAAGACCTTCTGCCACATCTGGACAGGACGGAGCGCGGCCTCGTCGTGATGCGGAGCGCGGCCTCGTCGTGATGATGTGCGGTCTGCCCGGCTCGGGCAAGAGCACCCATGCGCAGGTCCTTGAGCGCCGTGGTTACACCCGGTCGGCCTCGAACGCCGCCAGGGCTGCGTCCCGGGCAGCGTGACGGTTTCGCGTCCTGCCACGCGTCCTCGCCCCGGTCTCCGCGATCCGGCACAGTCACCACTGACCCGTCTCAACGAACTTTGACGAGTCTCAACGAAGTCTGACGGGTGGGGGCCTGTCTCATCGGAGTTGGACCGCGCAGCTTTCGGTGAGACCGCGTACTCACGGTTGCTGTCCCGGGTGGTGGGTGGCGCCGGGGGCCTGGGTACGGTTGCGGGATGAACAGATCAACTGCGACAGCAGGCGGCATCAGCGATCCAACTCGCCCCGACACGTTGCTGCCCCGCCTGGTCGGCCATGAGGAGGTCGTCGCGTTCTTTGCCTGGGCCGCGGACCTCGACGCGACGAGCCCGGCCGACCACGAGCTGGAGGACGGAGTCCGTCTCGCCTCCGGGGCCCGGCTGGAGCAGTTCGCGCAGGCGGGTACCGGAGACGCTTTCTGCTTCGTCGGCGAGGGCGGTGAGGAACGCCCGGTGGTGTACGTGAGCCTCGACGGCGAGGCCGGGCTGATCGCCCTCGGACTGCCCGAGTTGGTGCAGCTGTGCCTTGTGGCACCGTGGTGGAGGGACGCTTCCGGCCGGACGGCCGAGCAACTCCGCGCCATCGCCGACGAGTACCGGGAGGACCTGCCCGACCTCGACGAGCGGCGCGATCGTGCTGCCCGGGCCCTCGGCCTCGATCCGGCCGCGCTTCCGTCCGAAGCGGCGGTCCTCGCCCGGCTCGCAGAGCTCTCCCTGGGGCCGGTCGCGACAGCCTGCCTCGTCGTTGGATACGAGGGCGAGCCGCTCGACCCCCTGTTCGGCGCCGACCGGACCTGACCGCTCGTCCAGGCCTGGCCGGCAGCCGGTGGCGAGCGGTCCAACCTCCTTGAGCCGCCGTCAAAGTTCGGTGAGGCAGGTCAACCACGCCGCCCGGGTCCGTCATGCGCTCACCGACCGCCCACGGCCGCCAACCGCACCAACCGCACCAACCGGCCGCCAACCCTCCGCACCAGGCGTCGAGACGTCGAGGCGCCCGGGCGTTCAGCCGAGCAGGCCGCCCATGTGGCCGTCCTCGGCGAGCAGTCGCCAGGAGCAGCCGGGCGAGGCGAACGCCTCCGGGTCGACGGCCTCCACCAGCCGGTCCACCACCGCGCTCAGCAGCGCCTGCGGATCGAACACCGACCACGTCTCCCGGGCCCGGCCGTAGTCCCAGCGGTCCCATTCGGCGCGCAGCCGTTCGTACGTCCAGAGGGCGTAGAGCAGGGCGGACAGGTCGCGGTTGAGGTAGGCCTCGGGGTGGCCGTCGTCGTACCAGTCCGGCAGCTCCAGCCGTCCGGTGGCGCCGTCCAAGGCGATCGTGAGGTCGGTCGGCCAGTCGCCGAGGGCGAGGAAGTCCCGCTGGTACGGGCGTTCCTCCTCGCCGTCGAAGTACTCGGGGTACGCCTCGCCCATGGTGGCCAGCGGCTCCTCGCACACCCCGAACATCGCCCCGCCCAGCGGCAGGCCGACCTCGGTCAGCAGCCGCCGGGTCGGCTCGTGCACCAGGGCGGCGGGCAGCTCGTCGGGCCGGAAGCGGTGCACCCGGCCGGGGCCGCCGTCCTCGTCCGTCAGTGCGGCCAGCTCCGCCACCAGCTCCGGGGCTATCGCGTACGCGGGCCCGCCCGGACCGCCCGGCAGGGCGCCCCAGCCCAGCGCCCGCACCAGCAGCGCGGTGCCCCAGTGCGGGGGCGGCGCGGAGCCGTCGCCGAACAGGCCGGGATCGATCTCCCGCATCCGCCGTTCGGCTCCCGCCAGCACCTCGGCCAGGACGGCCGGCCCGCGCCGCCCGTCCAGCGCCTCCGGGCGCAGCGCCGCCTCGGCCACCGCGTCGACCTCGCGCACCAGGCCCGCCAGCGCGGTCAGGCCGGAGGCCAGCAGGTCGCGGCGCGGGCCACCGTTGTCCAGGAACACCTCACCGGTCACCCCGTCCAGCAGCACCAGGCTGCCGCCGGCGGCGAACGGCGTGCAGTACTCCGTCTCCCCGAGGACGAACAGCTGCTCGGCCTCCGCCGGGATCGCCGTCAGTTCCCCGCCCCCGAGCGCCTCGAAGTCCAGGAAGGCCCCGGCCGCCGGCAGCCCCTCCCGCACCAGGAACTCCCGGCTCCCCGCGTGCACCACCCCACCCGGCAGCTCCGCCACCCGCTCACTCCTCACGTGCCCCCACCCTTTCCCGGCCTGCCCCGTGACCCACCGACCCTAGCGGTCCGGCCTGACAGTGCTGACGGGCTCTGTGAGTGGGGGAGACGTGCGGAGGTCGGTCGGGTGGCGGAGGGGGCGGTCCGGCGGGCCCGGCCCGGCAGTGCCGAGGTGTTTTGCGGGCGGGGTGTGGGCGTGCGGCGGGTTCGGTGGGGCGGGCGGCCCTGCGCCGCTCGGCAGCGCCGAGGCGTTCCTCACGGCGGTGGGGGAGACGTGCGGAGGTCGGTCGGGTGGCGGAGGGGGCGGTCCGGCGGGCCCGGCCCGGCAGCGCTCGGTGGCGGTGGGCCCGCCCGGGTCACGGCAGCGCGACCTCGTCGACGTTCCAGTGCTCGGGCAGGTCCGCGTCGCAGAAGGCGCAGGCGTAGTGCTCCTCGCGGACGAGGTTGCAGCGGCCGCACCGCGGGCAGCGGCGGAACACCACCGCGTGCGTGAAGGCGTCGGGGTGCGGGAGTCCGATGAGGGCGAGCGCGGCGGCGACGGCGGGCCAGGAGGCGGTGTCGGGGCAGTAGCCGGTGGAGTGGTTGCTGACCGTCTCGACCTCCCATCCGTCCCGCGAACGCCGGAACCCGACCTCCCCGGCGCTCAGTACCAACTCCCCACCCGCGCAGGCCACATGCTCGCTGCGGCGCGGAGCGAGCCGCAGCGAGTCGCCGAGGCCGACCGTGAAGGTGAACGGTGCCGCGAGCTCCGCCACCGGCTGCTCCGCCCGCTCCTCCACCCAGGCGGCGAACTCGCCTGCTGTCCGCACCGGTTGGCCGCATCCGGCGCGGACAGCAGAAGGCGACGTACTGGGGGCGGAATCGCTCGGTGTCCGACCACAACTCCCGCCCGTTCAGCAGGAACTGGCCGCCACCCTACGGCGCCCCCGCACCCGCCACCCCCGGGCCCGTAGAGTGCGGGGATGAAGCGCTATCTGCTGACCGGTACGCCGGGCGCCGGGAAGACGGCGGTCCTGCGGTGGTTGGAGTGCGCGGGCTACCCGGTGGTCGAGGAGGCCGCCACGGACGTCATCGCGCTGCGGCGGGCCCAGGGCGTGCCGGAGCCGTGGGCGGACCCGTCGTTCGTGGACGCGGTGGTCGCCCTGCAGCGGCGGCGGCAGGAGGGGGTCGTCGGCGGGCCGGGGGAGGTGCGGTTCTTCGACCGCTCGCCGGTGTGCACGTACGCCCTGGCGGTGTACCTCGGCCATCCCGTGACCCCGGCCCTCGCCCGGGAGCTCGACCGGATCCGGGCGGAGGAGGTGTACGAGCGCCGGGTGTTCTTCGTGGAGAGCCCGGGCTTCGTCACCCCGACCGAGGCGCGGCGCATCTCGTACGAGGAGTCGCTGCGGTTCGAGCGGATCCACCGGGAGGCCTATGCCGAGTTCGGGTACGGGTGCGTCCCGATCGCCCCGGGGCCGCTCGCCGACCGGGCGGCGGCCGTCGTACGGCACGTCGGCGCACCCGCCCGGCACGGAGTCTGAGGTCCCCGGCTTTCTCCGGTGGGCCCCGGTTCAGGCGAGGCCGCCGGCCTCCCGGGCCGCCCGCTCCACGCGGTCGTGGTGGGCCCGCCACCAGTCGGCGTCGCCGGGGGCGGTGTTGGCGCCGTCGGAGCGCTGGCCGGTGGCGCCGTCCACGAGTTCGCGGACCAGGTCGGCGTGGCCGACGTGGCGGTGGGTCTCGGCGATCATGTGGACGAGCACCCGGTGCAGGGTCTGCTCGTGGCGGGCGCCGAACGGCACCTTGCCGACGGCGTCCAGGGGCAGGGCCTCGATGGTGGCGTCGGAGTGCGCCCAGACCCGCCGGTAGCGCCCGACGACCTCCTCGGTGCTCTCGTCCGCCCGCGCCCACAGGTCGCCGTTCGGCTCGGTCTGGCCGGTGATCCACACCGGGGCCGGTTCGGGGAAGGGGCGGCCGAAGGTGTCGCCGAAGTACAGCGCCTCGGCGCCGGTGACGTGCTTGACCAGGCCCAGCAGGTTGGTTCCGGTGGGGGTGAGCGGGCGGCGCAGGTCGTACTCGGAGAGGCCTTCGAGCTTCCAGAGCAGGGCGTCGCGGGCATCCTGGATGTAGATCCGGAGGTCGTTCTTGTCATCTGTAGCGGTCATGGGAACAGTCTGTTGATCGCAGGATGCCTGTCCATCGATTTCCGGTTCCACCCGCCCTGGTCAGGCGTCAACTCGTGCCATGATCGGTCCTGTTCGCCCGAAACAGACCTGGGAGGAGCAGCCGTGACCGGCGACGCCTGGTCCTGGGACGAGACGCTGTTCGCCGGAACGGCCGCCCACTACACCCGCGGTAGGCTCCCGTACGCCCCCGGACTGGCGGAGGCGCTGGCCGGGGCGCTGGGGCTCGACGGGCGGGGGCGGCTGCTCGACGTGGGGTGCGGGCCGGGCACGCTGGCGCTGGGGCTGGCCCACCTGTTCGGCGAGGTCGTCGGGGTGGACCCGGACGCCGGGATGATCGCCGAGGCGCGCCGGGTGGGCGCCGCGGAGCCCAAGGCCATCTGGGTGCGGGCCAGGGCCGAGGAACTGCCGCCCGGCCTCGGCACCTTCACCCTGGCGGTCTTCGGCCAGTCCTTCCACTGGATGGACCGCGACCTGGTGGCGGCGACCGTACGGTGCGTGCTGCGGCCCGGCGGCGCCCTGGCGCACGTCTCGGACCTGAAGGGCGAACCGCGTCCCACCGAGGGGCTGCCGCACCCGCCGGTCCCGTACGCCGCGATCGACGGGCTGGTCCGGCACTACCTCGGCCCGGTCCGCCGCGCCGGGCAGGGGCTGCTGCCGCACGGCACGCCGGGCGACGAGGCCGCCGTCCTCGCCCGGGCGGGCTTCGTCGGCCCGCAGCGGATCGTCGTCCCGGGCGGGCGGCCGCTGGAGCGCACGGCCGACGACACGGTCGCGGGCGTCTTCGCGCTCTCCTCCTCGGCCCCGCACCTCTTCGCCGGGCGCCGTCCGGCCTTCGAGGCGGACCTCCGCCGCCTCCTCGCCCGGGCCTCGCCGTCGGGGCTCTTCTCGGAGCGGCAGCCGAGCAGCGAGGTGTTCATCTGGCGCACCACGGAGGGGCGTTGACGGTCCCGGGCGGTTTCTAGCGGTCGTCAACGCCCCCACGGGAGGGAGGAGCGGCGAGCGGTCAGCGGACGACGTCGAGGACCTGCTTCTGGATGCCGTTCCCGTAGGCCTCGTACTCGACCAGCTTCAGCTTCTGGGCGTCCTTGTCCGTCGTGCTGAACAGGCGCTTGCCGGCGCCGAGCAGCAGCGGGAAGACGAGCAGGTGGTAGCGGTCGATCAGGCCGGCGTCCGAGAGGGCGTGGTTCAGGGTGGCGCTGCCGTGGACGATGATCGGGCCGCCCTCGGTCTCCTTCAGCGCGGCGACCTCGTCGAGCGAGCGCAGGATGGTGGTCTCGCCCCAGTTCGACACCAGGTCGTCCTCGGTGAGGGTGGTGGAGACGACGTACTTCGGCAGCGTCTTGTAGTGGGCGAACTCCGCCATGTCCGGCCACACCGGGCTGAACGCCTGGTAGCTGGCCCGGCCGAGCAGCATCGCGGTGGCCTCCTCCTGCTCCCGCCCCTTGATCTCGAACGCCTCGGGGAGGAACTCGATGTCCTTGAAGGTCCAGCCGGAGTTGCGGTAGCCGGGTTCGCCGCCGGGGCCCTCGACGACGCCGTCGAGAGAGATGAAGGCGGTGCTGATCAGGGTGCGCATGGGTGGTACCTCGGTTCTCGTGCGGTTCTGCTTCTGTCGGGTCTGAAGGAGATCTGAAGAAGGATCTGAAGGTCTGAAAGGTCCGGAAGGTCAGGTGAGGGCGCCGGCCAGCCACTGCTGCCAAGCGGCCTCGGCCCCGGTCCCGGCCGGAGTCGGGCCGAAGAGGTGGTGGAACATCAGCACCAGTCCGGAGCCGTGGTGGAAGGTGTAGAGCCCGTCGGCGGTGCGGACCTCGAAGCGCTCGTCGTCCGCCCAGACCACCTCGCCGTCCAGCGGCGGCAGGCCCGCCGGTTCGCCGTGGACCCGCGTGCCCGCGGCGACCGGGAGCGGCAGCGACAGGGCGCGGGCGAGGAGGGCCCGGACCTCCGGTTCCGTCCGTCCGGCCGACGGTGCGGCGGCGAAGACGGGGACGGCGGTGCGGCCGGGGAAGTGGGTGAGGTACTCGCGGAGCGTGTGGAGGTGGAAGGGCCAGCCGCGGCGCAGTGCGTCGTACTCGTCCTGCCAGTCGTCGCCGAGCAGGCCGCTGTGGACGACGCGGAGCACGGTGGCGCCGCCGTCCCGGCCCTCGATCAGGTACTCGAAGGCCATGAACCGGCCGTCCTCGCCGGTGGCCGTACGGGTGGCCAGGCGCTTGCCGGGTTCGTAGGCGGTGACGACCGCCTCCGCGCGGTGGCCCCCGGTCTCCATGACGGCGGTGCCGCCCTCGCGCGGGTCCAGCTCGTTGCGGCCCATGAACCAGGAGTCGATCCCCGGTCCGGTGGCGATCGCCTCCCAGACCTGTTCCGGGCTCGCCGGCAGGGAGGTCTCCAGCTCGATCTCGAACGGGTGGGTCATCGTGGGTCCTCCTGGTCCGCTCGGGTGACGGCCTGTTCCGTGCCGGGGTCGTCCTGTTCCGTGCCGGGGCCGTCGTTCTCCGCCCCGGGGCCGGGCTGGGCGGCGGGGATCTGGTGGAGTCCGACGATCACCCGGTGGCTGCGGCCCCCGGGGGCGGACTCGTCGTGGTAGCGGCTGACGAGGGTGGCCACGGACTGGGCCAGCTCCTCGGCGAAGGCGGCCCGGTCGGCGGCGGAGGCGAACCGCACCTGCGCGTCGATGCCGAAGCTGGCGACCCGTCGGCGGGCCCGGGAGGCGCCGGTCAGCAGGGCCCCGACCTCCTGCACCAGCCGGGAGCCGAGCGCCAGCAGCCAGCGGGCGGAGAGCTGGTCGGGGGAGCGGGCGGGGTCCGGGCTCACGGCGGCCAGGACGCTGGGGGAGATCACGTAGGAGGCCGCGGTGGCGCGGTACACCCGTTCGGTGACGTTGCCCTTGCGGCGTTCCTCGTCGAGTTCGACGAGGCCGTGCCGCTCCAGTTCCTTGAGGTGGTAGTTGACCTTCTGTCGGGGCAGGCCCAGTCGGGCGGCCAGCATGGCGGCCGAGGCGGGCTCGGTCAGGGCGGCGAGGAGGCGTGACCGCAGGGGGTCCAGCGAGGCCTCGGCCGCGGCGGGTTCTTCGATCACGGCGACTTCCAGCACCGTTCCAGCATCCATCCGACAAAAAAATTTGTCAAGGAAAAAAGGCTTGTCGGTAGTCCGGTCGGACGAACGGGTGTCGCCCGTCCGGTGCCGGACCCTCCGGAGGCCGCGCGGAACCGCGGCGCGGCCTTCGCCAAGGCAGGGCGACGGAGAGTGGCGGGTGGGGTGGCCGGATCGGACTTGAATCTTTGCGAACGAATGTTCGATCCTGGGGGTGTGCCCGTTTTCGAACCCATTTTCGAATCAACCGCCGAGCAGACCGCACGCCCCGTGCTCCGCCCGGTGGCGTCCCCGGCTGCCGTGCCGGGGAAACGGGGGCAGCAGGGGGAGCGGGCAGAGGGACGGGGGCTGCTGCCGGTGCCGTCCGCGCTGCGGGAGGTGCTGCCCGAGGCCGGGCTGCGCCGGGGGACGGCGGTGTCGGTGGCGGGCGGGGACACCGGGCTGCTGCTGGCGCTCGCCGCCGGGGTGAAGGAGACCGAGGGCGGCTGGGCCGCGGCGGTCGGACTGCCGGATCTGGGGCTGGCCGCCGCCGAGGGGTACGGGCTGGACCTGCGCCGGCTGCTGGTCGCGGACGACCCGGGGTCGCACTGGGCCGAGGTGGTCTCGGTGCTGGCCGGCGCGGTCGAGCTGATCATGCTGCGCCCGGACGGGCCGGTGCCGCCGAAGCTGGCCGCCCGGCTGGCGGCGGTGCTGCGGCGCAGCGGCTGTGTGCTGCTGGTCGCCGGACCGTGGCCGGGCGCGACACTGCGGTTGGCGGTGCGCTCCGGGCGCTGGTTCGGGCTGGGCGACGGCCACGGGCAGCTCGCCGGTCGGCAGGTGGAGGTGGTGGCCGAGGGCCGCGGCTCGGCGGTGCGCGGCCGGACGGCCCGGCTCTGGCTGCCGGACGAGTACGGCGCGGTGCGCCCGCTCCAGGAGCAGTCGCAGTCGCAGCCGGTGACGGAGCCGATGGCACCCCGCGTGGCGGCGGTGGTCTGAGATGACGGCCGAGATGGCGTCCGGTACGGCGTCCGAGACGGCATCCGGGGCGGCGGACGGCAGGACCCCCCGGGTGCTGGTGGTCTGGTGCCCGGACTGGCCGGTGGTGGCCGTCACCGGCGACGACCCGGTCGCGGTGACCGAGGGCGGGCGGATCCTCGCCTGCTCGGAGGGTGCCCGGGCGGCCGGGGTGCGGCAGGGGCAGCGGCTCAAGCTGGCCCAGCGGCTCTGCCCGGAACTGGAGCTGCGCGACCGCGACCCGGAGGCGGAGACCCGCCGTTTCGAGCCGGTGGTCGCGGCGGTGGAGGCGTTCACGCCCCGGGTGGAGGTGATCCGCCCGGGCCTGTGCGCGATCCCGGTGAAGGGCCCGGGACGCTACTTCGGCGGTGAGGAGGCGCTGGCCGCCAAGGTCGCCAGGGCGGTGGCGGACGCCCTCGGGCAGCGGCTCGTCCCGGACGCCGTCCCGGGCGCGCCGGCCGTCGAACAGCAGCAGAGCGCCACCCCTCCACCGGCCACCACCGCCCCCCAAGCCCGGGTCGGTGTCGCCGACGGCCTGTTCGCCGCCGTGCTCGCCGCCCGGGCCGGGGTGCTGGTCCCGGCCGGCCGGACGGCGGAGTTCCTCGCCCCGTACCCGGTGAGCGCGCTGGGCGACGAGGCGCTGGCCGAACTGCTCGGTCGGCTCGGCCTGCCCACCGTCGGGGCCTTCGCCGCGCTGCCGGCCAAGTCGGTCGCGGACCGTTTCGGCCCGTCCGGGACGGTCGCGCACCGGCTGGCCCGCGGCTTGCAGCCGCGTCCGCTGGTGCCCCGCGACGAGGAGCCGGACCTCGCCGTCGAGCAGCGCTTCGACCCGCCGGAGCCGTCGGCCGAACCGCTGGTGTTCGTCGCCCGCGCGCTGGCCGAGCAGCTGCACCAGCGGCTGGCCGGGGCCGGGCTGACCTGCCGCCGGGTGGCCGTCGAGGTGGCCTGCGCGGACGGCCGGACGGCCTCCCGGCTGTGGCGGCACGAGGGTCGGCTGTCCGCGACGGCGCTGGCCGAGCGGGTCCGCTGGCAGCTCCAGGCCTGGCAGGGCGCGGGCACCTTCACCGGCGACGGCAACGGCAACGGCAACGGCGATGGCAACGGCACCCGCGACGGGGAAGGCGGGGAGGGCACCGGCTTCACCCTGCTCCGGCTGGCCCCCGACGGCCTCTCCCCGGACCAGGGCCGCCAGCTCGCGCTGTGGGGCCAGGCCGTGGCGGACGACCGGGTGGAGCGCGCGGTCGCCCGGGTACAGGCGGTGCTCGGTCACGCCGGGCTGCGCCGGATCGAGCCGGCCGGCGGGCGCGGCCCGGGCGAGCAGGCGGTGAAGGTGCCGTGGGGCGAGCCGTACGAGGCGGCGGTGCCGGCCGACGCGCCGTGGCCGGGGCGGCTGCCGGAGGTGTGGCCCGCCGTGGTGCTGCGGGAGCCGGCGCCGGTGCGGGTGCTGGACGGGGCCGGGCGGCCGGTCACGGTGGACGGCCGGGCGGGGGTGTCGGCCCGGCCGGCCCTGGTCGTGGTCCGGGGCCGGGAGGAGCAGGTGGACGGCTGGACCGGGCCCTGGCCGGCGGTCGAGTACTGGTGGGACCAGTCGCTGGCCCGGCGCCGGGCGCGGTTCCAGGTCGTGGTGGACGGCGGCCGGGCGCTGCTGCTCACCGTGGAGGGGGGTGCCTGGTACCTGGAGGCCGGCTACGACTAGCGGCCCCGGCACCCGGACGGAGCAGGCCGGAAAGGGCAAGGCCGAACGGAGCAGGCCGAGTAGGCGAGAAAGGGGGAGCAGGACGAGCACGAGAACGACGAAGGCAACCCCCGATGGGCTTCACCAGCCACCCCACGCTCCCCTGGAGCGAACTGCACCGCCGACTGACCGGCGCGGCGCCGGACCGTACGGTCGTCCCGCTGCGCCGCCCCGCCCCGGCTCCGAAAGCCGAGCCCGAGCCCCGGTCCGAACCCGAACCCACCGCACCGGAGAAGTCCACCGCACCGGAGAAGCCCGCCACCCCCTGGGCCGAACTGCACGTCCACTCCGCCTTCAGCTTCCTGGACGGCGCCAGCGACCCGGAGGATCTGGTCGCCGAGGCGGTCCGGCTGGGCGTGGAGACCCTCGCGATCACCGACCACGACGGCCTGTACGGCGCCGTCCGGCTCGCCGAGGCGGCCCGGGGCACGGGCCTGGCCACCGTGTTCGGCGCCGAGCTGACGATCCGAGACGGCGGGACGGGCCGAGCCGGCGGAACGGGCCGAGCCGGCGGGACGGACCGCGAAGGCGGGACGGAGGAGCACCTGCTGGTCCTCGCCCGCGACCCGGCCGGCTACCGCCGCCTCTCCGCCGCGATCGCCGCCGCCCAGCTGGCCGGCGGCGCCAAGGGCAACCCGGTGTACGACCTCGGGGCGCTCGCCGGGGCGCACGGCGGCCACTGGGCGGTGCTCACCGGCTGCCGCCTCGGCCGGGTCCCCGCCGCGCTCGCCGGGAGGCACGGCCCGGACCAGGACGAGGCCGAGCGCCGGCTCCACACCCTCGCCGAGGCGTTCGGCCGGGAGAACGTCCACGTCGAGCTGATCGACCAGTGGCTGCCCGGCGACGACCGGCGCAACGACGCCCTCGCCGCCCTCGCGGCGAAGGCGCGGCTCCCCGTCGTCGCCTCCACCAACGCCCACCACGCCGGCCCCGCCCAGGGCCGCCTCGCGCAGAGCCTCGCCGCCCTGCACGAGCGCCGCACCCTCCAGGACGCGGTCGGCTGGACCAGCGCGGCCGGCACCGCGCACCTGCGTTCGGGCCGCGAGATGGCCGGCCGGCTGGCCCGCTTCCCCGGGGTGCGGCGGGCCACCGCCGAACTCGGCCGGGCCTGCGCCTTCGACTTCGCCCGGCTGGACCCGGAGCTGCCCGGCTTCCCCGTCCCCGCGGGCGGGACCGAGATCGGCCACCTGCGGGCCCTGGTCGCGGCCGGCGGCCCGGCCCGCTTCGGCCCCGGCAACGCGGCCGCCCGCCGCCAGCTGGCCAAGGAGCTGGACGTGATCGAGGACCTCGACCTGGCCGGCTACTTCCTGATCGTGCACGACATCGTGGACTTCTGCCGGAGCCGGGACATCTGGTGCCAGGGCCGCGGCTCGGCCGCCAACTCGGCGGTCTGCTACGCCCTCGGGATCACCGCCGTCGACCCGATCCACTACAGGCTGCTGTTCGAACGCTTCCTCTCCACCGCCCGGGACGGGCCGCCCGACATCGACCTGGACATCGAGAACCGCCGCCGCGAGGAGGTCATCCAGTACGTCTACGGCCGCTACGGGCGCGAGCACGCCGCCCAGGTCGCCAACGTGATCACCTACCGGCCCCGGCTGGCGATCCGCGACGCCGCCCGGGTGCTCGGCTACCCGCAGGGGCAGGTGGACGCGTTCAGCCGGCAGACCGACTTCCGCTCCGCCCCCGGCGCGGACGCCGTCATCCCCGCCGACGTGCTCCAACTCGCCACCCAGCTCCACGGTCTGCCCCGCCACCTGGGCATCCACTCGGGCGGCATGGTGCTCACCAAGGAGCCGATCGGCGAGATCTGCCCCACCGAGTGGGCCCGGATGCCCGGGCGCTCCGTACTCCAGTGGGACAAGGAGTCCACGGCCGGCGCCGGGCTGGTGAAGATCGACCTGCTCGGCCTGGGCATGCTCGCCGCCCTGCACGACGCCTGCGACCTGGTCGCGGAGCACCACGGCCTGCGCTACGACCTGGCCACCATCCCGGACGACGACCAGGGCGTGTACGCGATGCTGCGCCGGGCCGACACCGTCGGCGTGTTCCAGGTCGAGTCCCGGGCGCAGATGGCGACCCTGCCCCGGCTCAAGCCGGACCACTTCTACGACCTGGTGGTCGAGGTGGCGCTGATCCGCCCCGGCCCGATCCAGGGCGGTTCCGTCCACCCGTACCTGCGCCGCCGCGCCGGGGTGGAGCCGCCCGGTTGCCCGCACCCGCTGATGGAGAACGCCCTCGGCAAGACCCTCGGGGTGCCGCTGTTCCAGGAGCAGATGATGCAACTCGCCATCGACTGCGCCGGGTTCACGCCCGCAGAGGCCGACCGGCTGCGCCAGGCGATGGGCGCCAAGCGCTCGCACGAGCGGGTCGCCCGGCTGCGCGAGCGGCTGCTCACCGGAATGGCCGAGCGCGGCATCCCGGCCGAGGTGGCGGAGGACGTCTACGGCAAGATCGAGGCCTTCTCCAACTACGGCTTCCCGGAGAGCCACGCGATCAGCTTCGCCTACCTGGTGTACGCCAGCGCCTGGTTGAAGCACCACTTCCCGGCGGCCTTCACCTGCGCCCTGCTGGCCAACCAGCCGATGGGCTTCTACTCGCCGCTCAGCCTGGTCGCGGACGTCCGGCGGCACGGCGTGCGGGTGCGCGGGGTGGACGTCAACGCCAGCGGGGCGCGGCCCACCCTGGAGCCGTACCGGGGGCCGACCCCGAAACCGCCGCTGACCGCCGGACGCCCGCAGCCGGCGATCCGGCTCGGCCTGGAGACGGTGCGCGGCATCGGCACCCCGCAGGCCGAGGCGATCGTGGCCGGGCAGCCGTACGCCGACCTGGAGGACTTCGCCCGCCGCACCGGCCTGCCCGGGCCCGCCCTGGAGGCGCTGGCGACGGCGGGAGCCTTCGACTGCTTCGACCTGACGCGACGTCAGGCACTGTGGGCGGCCGGGGCGTTCGCCGGGATCTCGGACGGACTGATCCCCGGCACCACCCCCGGAACCGAGGCGCCGGAGCTGCCCGGCATGAGCCCGGTCGAGGAGACCATCGCCGACCTGTGGGCCACCGGCACCTCCGCCACCAGCCACCCGCTCCAGCACCTGCGCGCCCGGCTGGAGCACGGCGGCGCCCTGTGCGCCGCCCAACTCCCGGACGTGCCACCGGGAACGGAGGTGGTGGTCGGCGGCCTGGTCACCCACCGGCAGCGGCCGCCGACGGCCGGCGGGGTGCTCTTCCTCAGCCTGGAGGACGAGACCGGGCTGATCAACGTGATCTGCAACCGCCCGGTCTGGGAGTCCCAGCGCCGCACCGCCCTGGATCGGGCCGGGCTGCTGGTGCACGGCCGCGTCGAGCGCGACCGGGGCGCGACCAACCTGGTCGCCACCCGGCTCACCCCGCTCCGGATCGGCCTCTGAGCGGGGCGGGCCGGTGTGCTTCCGCGCGTCGGGGTACGGCTAGAAGGCGGGCTGGTCGCCGAGGTCGAAGATCCGCAGGTCGGTAAGGCGGACGGTGTACCAGACGTCCTGGCTGCCGCCGCCGCTCCAGAGCTCGGTCAGCCGAACGGAGGCGTAGCCCTCCTCCTCCTTGACCTGCTGGGCCGACCAGTCCGCCGGGACGTTCTGCGCGCGGAACACCGGGTCGGCGTCGTGCTGCGTCGCCCACTGGTCCAGCCGGTAGTTCAGGTACGGCGAGAGGTACTGCTCGCGGACCTGCCGCGGGGTCTCGGCGCCGCCCTCCACGGCGTCGCGGTACGCCGCCAGGAAGGTGAGCACCTGCTGGGCGGCCGGGGTGGCCGCCCGGACCCGGGCCCCGGCGACCACGGGGGCGGGCGCCGCGACGGCGGCCTGGGCGGGGGCGGCGGCCAGGCCGCCGACGGCGAGCAGGGCGGCGGTGAAGGACAGTGCGGTGCGCATGGCACGTGTACGGATCATGCGGGCATTCCACCACCCCGGAAGGTTCCGTCCTACCGCCGGAAGGAGTGGTGTACCCGTACTGCCCAACAGATGTGACGATACGTCAGACGGAGGGGTAGCCGATCTCCGCGAGGTCGACGGCGAGCTCCTCCTCGTCGATGTCCGGGTTGAGCGCCGCCAGCACGGCCGGGGTGAGCGGGCGCAGCGCCAGGACGTGCTCGATCGCGGCGAGGTCCGGCTCGTGCTCCGGCTCGAAGTACTCCGTGGCCCAGGCCCGGTAGGCGGCGGCCGAGCCGTCCAGCAGCAGGTCGAAGAGGCCCTCCGCGCCCCGCTCGGCGGCCGCGCCCCGCCAGGCGTCGTCCTCGTGGGCGCGCCAGAAGCAGCGGGTGACCGTCGGCCCGTCCTCGTCCCCGAAGGCGGGCTCCTCGGCGAAGCGGCGGAACTCCTCGGGCACGGCCGTGAGCAGCTCCGGGGCGTTGGGCGCCTCGTGGTCGAAGCCGCGCCCGTAGGCGCCGACGGGGGAGAAGACCAGGCACCAGTCGTCGCCCTGGCCGTCGCGCATCGAGGCCATCTCCTCGCCCTCGTCCCAGGAGGCGTCGAAGGAGTGGTACCGCGCCTCCCAGTCGTCCGGGCTGAGGATCGCGTCGAGCGTGGCCAGGGCGCGGCAGCGGTCGCGCAGGTCGGGGATGGCGGGCAGTCGGTTGAGCAGGTCGTCCATGGGTGCCATTCAACCAACCCCGGCGGTCCGCCGACGCCCCGCCCTGCGCCCCGGGCAGCCGCTCCTGGCCCTACGCCCCGGGCTGCCGTCCCTTGCCCGGCGCCCCGGCGAAGACCTGGGCGATCGGGAGCCAGGCGGTGGCGACGGGCCCGGTGGCGGTGAGGGCGAGGTCGTCCCGGTGCCGGCGCTGGGTCACCAGTAGGCAGAAGTCCAGGGCGGGGCCGGCCACCACGTCCTGCGCCCCGGCCGGGCCGATGGACCAGGACCCGCCGTCGGGCGCGGTCAGGTCGAGCCGGACCGGGCGCTCGGGCACGGGCAGTCCGTGCAGGGTGAAGGCGAAGCCCAGGGTGCGCAGCCCCAGGTGGGCGATGTGCCGCAGCCGGTCGGTGGGCTCGCGGGTGGCGCCGAGCGCGTCCGCGACGTCCTGGCCGTGCGCCCAGGTCTCCATCAGCCGGGCGGTCGCCATCGAGGCGGGCTTCATCGGCGGGCCGAACCAGGGCAGACGGACGTCGGCCGGGGCGGTGCCGAGCGCGGCCAGCACCTCCGTCCGCCCGGCCCGCCAGCGGGCGAGCAGCGCCGCAGGCCCGGCGGACACCCCGGCGCGGGCGCCGTCCTCGACCGGGTCGGCGCCGGCCGCCAGCAGCTCGGTGAAGTGCCCGCCGAGCGACGCGCCGAAGCCCTCCGGGTCGCGCGCGGCCAGGGCCGTCCAGTCGTCGGTCCAGGCCAGGTGGGCGATCTGGTGCGCCACCGTCCAGCCCTCGGCGGGCGTCGGGCGGGCCCACTCCTCGGCCGGCAGCCCGGCGACCAGGTCGTCCAGCACCGCGCTCTCGGCCCGCAGGTCCGCCAGCAGCCCGCCCAGCACGTCGCCCGGCACGTTCGGCTCGGTCATCGGCTCCCTTTCCGGTCACGGCAGTTGCTACCCGCCGGTAGCGTACGGCCGGACCGCAGGGCGTGTCTAACAATTCCCGCCGGGTGCGCGACGCCGGTGCACGCACCTCGCCGCGTTGTCGTCGGTCGCCAATGCTCCGCAGTGGCTCCCTCCTCCGCCTTGCGATGCACGCACCCCAACGCCGCGCCCTGATCCGACGCCAATTGTCAGACACGCCCTACGCCCGGCCCGGCGGCGGCGTCCGCCACTCCACGAAACACGCACGTCAGGACTCTCGCCACCGGCCCCACCGCGTGTGACAATTCCGCGATGACCAGGGCTGCGGACCCCCATCCTGCGCACCCCGTCGCCGACGCCGCGCGACCCGAGGACCCCGAACTCGCCGCGCGCGCCGCCGAGCTGGTGCGGGACGCCGTGCTCGGCGACCTCGCCCGCCGGGTGGTGGCCGAGTGCGGCGCCGACGTCGGCCTGGTCGGCGTGCCCGAGCCGCTGCCCGGCAGCCGCCCCGGCAGCGAGGGCATGGTGCTGCGGCACTGGGCCGGCACCAGGGCCGACCTGCTGCACGACGTGCCCGTCCCCGCCGGACTCGGCCTCGGCGGCCGGGCGCTCGCCGAACGCGCTCCCACCTGGGTGCCCGACTACCGTGCGGCGACCACCATTTCGCACCACTACGACGCGGCCGTGGCCGCCGAGGACCTGTACGCGATGCTGACCGTCCCACTGATCGACGGCGACACCGTGCACGGCGTGGTGTACGCCTCGCTGCGCGCCGTCGTCCCGTTCGGGGACGTGCGGATCTCCGCGGTGGGCACGCTGGCGAAGGCGGCGACCCGGGCGCTGGCCGGGGCCGCCGCCTGGAGTCGCGAACGGCCCCGCGGAAAGCCCTGCGAAAAATCGTGTGGAGAGCCCTTCGAGAAGCCCCGGACGGCCGCCCCCGTACCGCCGTTGACCCCGCGCGAGCACGAGGTGCTGCGCTGGGCGGCGACCGGCCGGACCAACCCGGAGATCGCCGCCCGACTGGGCCTGACCTGCAACACGGTGACGGGCTACCTCAAGTCCGCGATGCACAAGCTCGGGGTCCGCAACCGGACCGAACTCGCCCTCGCGGCACGGGAGTCGGGGCTCGTCGGTTGAAGGGTGCCGCAGGACGGCCTCAGTTGACCCGGCGCTCCCGCCCGGTCCAGTACGGCTCACGCAGCCGGAACTTCTGCAGCTTCCCGGTGGCGGTGCGCGGCAGGGCGTCCCGGAACTCCACCGTGGTGGGCGACTTGTAGCCGGCCAGCCGCTGCTTGCAGTGCGCGATCAACTCGGCCTCGGTGACCGCCTCGTGGCCCTCCCGGAGCACCACCAGCGCCTTCACCGTCTCGCCCCACTTCTCGTGCGGCACCCCGATCACCGCGGTCTCGGCGACCGCCGGGTGGTCGTACAGGCAGTCCTCCACCTCGATCGAGGAGACGTTCTCCCCACCGCTGATGATGACGTCCTTCTTGCGGTCGGAGATGGTCAGCAGGCCGTCGGTGAGGGTGCCGCCGTCGCCGGTGTGGAACCAGCCGTCCCGCAGCGCCTCGGCCGAGGCCTCCGGTTGCTGCCAGTAGCCGTCCAGCACGGTGTTGGAGCGCACCAGCACCTCGCCGGACGGGTCGACCCGCAGCCGGGTGCCGAGCGCGGGGGAGCCGGCCTGCACCAGCTTCTCGGCCCGCTCGGCGGCCGGCAGCGCGTCCCACTCGGCCCGCGAGCGGTTGACCGTGACCACCGGGGAGGTCTCGGTCAGGCCGTAGAGCTGCATGAACTCCCAGCCCAGCTGCTCCTCGACCTGCTGGATCACCGAGGTCGGCGGCGGGGCGCCGGCCACCACCAGCCGCACCCGGTCCCGGCCGGGCACCGGGCCGTCCCACTCGGCGGCCGCGTCCAGCACCATCTGGACCACGGCGGGCGCGCCGGACAGGAAGGTCACCCCGTGCCGTTCCACCCGGCGCAGGATCTCCGCGCCGTCCACCTTGCGCAGCACGATGTGCCGGGCGCCCAGGCCGGTGAGCGAGAACGGCAGGCCCCAGCCGTTGGCGTGGAACATCGGCAGGGTGTGCAGGTAGACGTCCCGGTCGCCGGCGCCGTAGTGCAGGGCCATCAGCGTCGCGTTCAGCCAGATGTTGCGGTGGGTGAGCTGAACGCCCTTGGGGCGGGCGGTGGTTCCGCTGGTGTAGTTGATGGTGGCGGTGTCGTTCTCGTCCACCGCGTACCGCCGCGGGGTGCCGTCGGTGTCGTACAGCACGGCGTCGCTGTCCGCGCCCAGCACGAACTTGTGCTCGGCCACCACCCCGCTCAGGGCGTCGGCGACCTCGGGGTCGACCAGCAGTACGGAGGCACCGCTCTGCTCGACGATGTACGACACCTCCTCGGCCTTCAGCCGGAAGTTCACCGGCACCAGCACCCGGCCGTACCCGCTCACCCCGAAGAAGGAGGTCAGCAGCCGGGCCGAGTTGTGCGAGACGACCGCGACCCGCTCGCCCGGCCCGACACCGAGTCGGTCCAGCCCGGCGGCCTGGGCCCGGGCCAGTTCGGCGACCCTGCGGTAGCTCAGCTCGCCCCAGGATTCGGCCGGCTGCACCGGCTCGTCGACGATGCCGACCCGGTCGCCGTAGACCAGCTCGGCCCGGTCGAGGAAGTCCATCACGGAGAGTGGAATCTGCATGGGGCCACTGTCCTCCCCCACCCGCCCCCTGCACACCCCCGATCGGGGGTGTCACCCGTCCGCGCCCACCCCGGCCGCCGTCGCCCCGTCCACCGCTGCCCCGTCCACCGCCGCCCCGTCCGTCTCGGCTCCGTCCGCGCCCACCCCGGCCGCCGTCAGCGCCGCCGCCAGCCGGTCCCGGGCCTCCGTCTGGGTGGCGATCCGGCGCTCCAGCACCGCCAGCCGCCGCCGGGCGATCCCCAGCACCTGCTCGGACGGCCGGACCGCCAGCACGTCCCCGTCCAGGCAGCCCAGCAGCGGTCGGAGGTCCTCCAGGGTGAGCCCGGCGGCCACCAGCGCACGGATGTTGCGCACCCGGACGACCGCCGGCTCGCCGTACTCGCGGTAGCCGTTCGGCGCGCGCTCGGAGTCGATCAACCCGGCCTGCTCGTAGTGCCGCAGAGCGCGCGCGGTACTGCCGGTCCGGGCCGCCAGCTCGCCGATCCGCACCGCCACCCGCCCCCTCCCGGTCAGCCAACCAGCGCGCCGCCGTCCACCGGCAACACTACGCCGGTCACGAACGAGGCCTGCGGCGAGGCGAGTCGGGTGATCGCCCAGGCCACCTCCTCGGGGCGGCCGATCCGGCCCAGCGGGGTGTGCTCGATCTGCCACGTCCGGATCGCCGCCCGCTGCTCGGGGCCGTACCCGGAGTGGTCGCCGATCGGGGTGTCGATCGCACCGGGCGCCACCGCCACCACCCGGATCCCGCGCGGCGCCAGCTCCACCGCCCAGCTGCGGGTGACCGTCTCCAGCGCCGCCTTGGTCGCCGCGTACACCGAGTTGCTCGGCCAGCCGCGCTGCCCGACGGCGGTGCTGACGTTGACGACCACGCCCCGGTTCCGGCTCAGCGCCGGCACCGCGGCCTGGCCGAGCAGCACCGGGGCGACCAGGTTGGTCGCCAGCAGCGCCTCGACGCCCGCCCGGTCGAAGTCGCCGATCCCCTGCCCGCTCCGCACGATCGCCGCGTTGTTGACCAGCACGTCCAGCCGCCCGAACCGCTCCAGCGCCGCCCGGACGATC
>NZ_JBHVET010000001.1:0-67996 GCF_042802135.1 Kitasatospora sp. NPDC057512 | reverse complement strand
CGTCAACGCCCGCGTCGACACCTACCTGCTCGGGCTGGGCGACCCCGCCACCCGCCTGCGCGAGACGCTGGGACGGGCGCGCTCCTACGTCGACGCCGGCGCGGACGGGATCTTCGTCCCCGGTGTCACGGACCCCGGCGTCATCAAGGACCTGGCCGCGGGTCTGACGGTGCCCCTCAACATCATGGCGGGGCCGGGCACCGCGCCGGTGGACGAACTGGGGGCCCTGGGCGTGGCCCGGGTCAGCCTCGGCTCGGGGGTGGCACAGGCCGCCTACGCCGCGGCACGGCAGGCGGCACTCGACCTGCACCGCGCCGGCGGCTACGACTCCCTCCGGCGGACCATCGACTACCCGGAGCTCAACAGCCTGTTCACCGCCACCAGCTGACCAGGTGCCCGCGTACGCGTCGAAGCACTCGGACGGTGCAGATGAACGTGCTCAGCCGCGTGATGTGTCAGGGCGCATGTCTCCTGGGGCGCTTGAGGGCGGAGTGCCCTTCTCCTCGTGCTGGCGAGACCTGATGATCAGCCCAGTCCATGAGCCGAGGCACCTTCGACGATGCCCTCCTCTTGCGGACAGACCCGTAAGGGGTGCGCTCGCCGTCGTCCGGATGCTGAGGTGGCACGGTGGCCAATCATGATGAGGCGGAGACCGTCCGGCCGTTGGCACTGGCCTGGGTGCGCCGTCACCTGGAGGCCGGTGAGCGGATCGTCGGAGCCGAGGTGCTGCACGGCGGCGCCACCGCCGACATGCGGAGGCTGACCGTCGGCACGCGGGACGGAGGTACCCGGTACCGGTACTGCGCTCCTTCGTCGACCCGACCCTGCAGGGCCCGGCCGAGCACCTCCTGCACAGGGAGGCCGCCGCCCTGACCACGCTCGCCGGAACCGGCGTGCCGGCTCCCGGACTCGTCGCCGTCGATCCGACGGCAGCGCACTGCGAGTACCCCTCGCTCCTCATGACCCACCTGCCGGGCCGGACGGTCCTCGACGGCGGAGGGCTGGCGACGCGCCTGCCCCTGCTGGCCCGTCAACTCGTGGCGATCCACGCGGTGCGGCCGGCCGTCCGGCCCCGGGAGTACGTGGCGCTGACGACCGCCGACACGGTCGTGACCCCCGAGGGCGCCGACGCCGTGGTCTGGGCCGCCGCGATCGACGTGATCCGCAGGCCCGCGCCGCGCTACGAAGGGCGGTTCCTGCACCGGGACTTCCAGCCCGGCAACGTCCTGCAGATGGTGCTTTGAGGCTGGGGGCGGATGATTTTCCGCGGAAAATTCCACTGCCGCAGGGAAACAGCGTCGTCGGTCCGCACAAGGACGCCCGTTCCTGGCCCGCCCGTCCGTCCCGGCGGAGGCGGCGCGATTGTGGTCGGCCGGTCGCGACCTGACGGCCACCGCGCTTTCGTCTGCCGGGTAGCCGCCTGGGCGCCCAAGGCGGATGAGGTAGCTGTGCCCCGGGAGGTCATGCGCTTCCTGATTCCATCAGAGGGCCGTGATCGCGGCGGAACGGTCGAGCGGCGTCCGAATCACGACCTGCCGCCTCCCTCTACGCCACGACATGGGTAGCTCCCGCAGCAGCTGGTGGTAACCCGAGGCATCCCGGTACAGGGACTCCAGGAAGAGCACGTGAAGAACCACCGCCAGCTCGGCCTTGTCCGGGGCCAGGGCATGGCGGTGGGTTCCCGGCACCTGCCGGGCCTTGGACACGACGCTCTGCAGCGCGGTGACGTCGATGTCGGTGAGAGAGCCGGCTTCGGCGGCCGCGAGGGTGGTCCGGAACAAGTCCATGTCGACGGCGCGCACGTTGATCTCCGAACCCGGTGCGGAGGTCGGGGCGGGCGGCACCGGCTCGGGCGGGCTCTCCTGATGGGCCCGATACTCCAGGACGCTGCGGCCCAGCCGGGTGATGCGCGCGGCCCAGGGGGGCCGGACGCCGTCCCTGGCAAGGGCGTCGAGACGGCGGTCGGTGGCGAGCTTGGACAAGCCCTTCTCCGACAGGGTCCGCACGATACTGCTCGGCCGGTACCGGGCCTCCAACGGCTGCTCGCCGATCGTCCAGCCCTGCTTCTTCCGAGCGAGGGACTCGAGTACTGCCCACTCGTCCGAACGTAGTGTCACTTTCCCCTCCCAGAACGTGATGTGGACGGTCATCCTGTCACCCTGGGACCCGGTGGTTGCCCTGTTCGCCGGAATCGACGAAGGAGCGGACCGGCCACCCGGCAGAGCGGCGCGCCGGCGGCGACCGGCCGTCACCGCTGGCGTCGGATCGACCGGCAGCTCACCCCCACCGCCGTCCGCCACTCCGGACGGCCGTACCGTCGTCAACGGCGTCAATCCGCAGCCCGATGGTTCCCCACCTTCGAGTGGACCGCGCTCTCGGAACCCGTTCACCGGCACGGTCCACCGTGAACATTCCGCATGAGGACCCCCGCCGCCCCGCCGCCCCTACGTGCCGCCGCCCCTACGTGCCGCCGCCCCTACGTGCCGTCGCGGGCGTCCTCGGAAGTGGACCGGAGCGGCAGCGGTGAGGCCGACGGGGCGATCCAGCGCGCCGGGAGGCACGGGCCGGTGCCGTCCGGGCACGCCCGCGCCCGGGCGGAGAAGGCCGGATCCTCGGGCTCCGGGCCTGTGCGGAGGTAGGCGTACTCGACGATCGTGAACTCCCGGCCGCCACCAAAGTCCACCATCCGCTGGTGCGGCGGGCCGAAGACGCGGTCGTCGTCGTCCTTGATCACGGCTCGTCCCGCGTCACCGGGGAAGACGGTGAAGATCGCTCATCCTCCGAGCCACAGCGGGACCGGTCTGTCCGCCAGGGAGTCGAGCGCTGTCGCGAGGACGATCTGGTTGATGCCGTCGCGATCGCTGATCGTGACCAGGCACTCGACGCCGCCGTTCCCCAGCCAGACCGCGGCCGCGCGGCTGTGTCCGGCTTCGTCGTCGAGCACGATCATGTCCGCCAGGGACGGCACCGGACAGTTCTCCGGGCTGGCACCCGGTTCGGCCGTGGCGTCCACGATCCACTGCGCCGATGCCGGGGCCGGTTCCGACAGTGTCACCCCCGTGCCCCGTCGGCGTCGGCCGCACGACGACGGCCGGCGAGTGCACCGTGCCGTAACCCCAACCGATGCCGCTTCCATCGTCATGCCCCGTACAGGCCGCGGCTCCCAGGGCCAACATCACCGCTGCTGCCGCCTGCCCCGCCACCCGCGCCGTCCGCATCACTGCCTCTCCCCTGAGCCGCCACTGCCTCGTTCTTCCTGCCGCGACGGCCTGTCGGCTTCCACGTACGGTTGCGTACCGACGCAGCGGCGATCGCAGGGAGGGGCTTCCGATTTTCCGCGGAAAATTTCACGCTCTGGCAAGCCCGATAGGACCGGACATCCGCAGCGTGCCGTCGCACCGGTGGCACACGCCCTGGGTACGACTACCGGCGGCACCGGATTTTCCGCGGAAAATTCTCCGTGCGGACCGCGGTCACTCCCGGCGGACCTGGGCCGGTACGGCAAGGGGGGCCAGGTGTTCCGGCTTCCCCTCGGAGGTCACGGGAGTGTCGTCGAGGTAGCGTGCGCACTCCGCCCGCGCCTCGATGGTGAAGAAGCCGCTCGGGTCGTAGAAGTCGACGAAGACGCTTTCGGAGACGCCGCCCGCGCCGCCACCCGGAGGTTCGAGCTTCAGCTGGATGTCGCCGGACAGGTCGCGGAAGCCGACCGTCCAGCCCCGCCCCGCCAGGGTTCGGCGGGCTCGTTCCATCGCCTCCGCGGCCTGCGCGTGTGTGAGCCCGGTGACTGTGAAGCCCACCCCGATCGCGGCCATGCGGGGTTCGTGGGAGGTGGTGTCCTGGAGACTGTCGAGGACATGGGAGAGCCCTCGGCCATGGCAGTCGTAGATGTTGGCCTGGACACCGAGGCTGTGCCGCAGATCGAGCGTCAGTCCGTCCGGTACGCCGAGCGCGTCGTAGACGGTCAGGGTCCGGTCGTTCAGCTGCTCGGCGGTGGCGGCCGGATCCGCCACCGGGAATGGATCCCCTGTCCAGGCTCCGGTGGCCTTCACCCCGCCGAGCAGCACCGCACTCGTCCCCACGACGACCGCGAGTGCACGAACCGCCCTGCGCCCCCGACTGTTCCGTCGAACGCTGTTCCCCATGGTTCGTATCGTGCACGACAGAACCCGGGGCCTTCATGAGTACCCGTACTCAACTCGGAGGCCCGGCCTCACTCCCCCGCTGGCCTCACTCCCCCACCGGCGTCGGCTTCCCCGGCCAGTCGCGTCAGCCGAGCATCCGACGTGCCGTCTCGCGCAGGTCGTCGTCCAGGTGCCGCTGCTGGACGGGTATCGGGGTGCTGTGTTCGCGCAGCAGGCGGCGTTCGCTGGTCGCCCAGTGCAGTAGCTGCGGCCGCAGGTCCGGCGGGTAGGGAGGTCCGATCCGGTGGAGTGCCTGGAGGGCCCGTACGCCCACGGGGCGGGACGGGTCGACCAGCGCGGTCAGGACAGGGAGCGCGACGGACGGATCGCCGGTGATCTGCCAGTGGGCCTCGGCGGCGTGCAGCCGGGTCCAGTCGTAGCCGTCGTCGAGGTAGCACTCGATCAGCGGCAGCAGGGGAGCGGCCGTACCGCCCAGGCGTCCGGCCTCCTCCAGCTGCCGGCTGTTCTCGGCGAGCCGGTGCGCCAGCAGGCGCAGGACGTCGCCGGGGTCGTCGGTGAGGAGGGCGGTGGTGACGGCTGCCGCGGCTGCGAGCTCGTCATCGGTTGCGTGGGTGAGGGCTTCCAGACGGTCGAGGAGTCCGGCGTCCCGGATCACCCAGTCGCCGAGCCGGCGGACGAGGGTCCGGGTGGGGCGGTCGCGCAGCAGGCGGGTGAGGTCGGGCAGGTGGGTGCGGGCCTCCTCGGCGGTGAGGGCGGTGTAGAGGTCGTCCAGGTGGGTGGCGTCCCGGTGCCGTAGGGCGAGGCGCTGGTGTTCGGGGTCGCGGGTACGGACCGCCAGCGCGGCCAGCGCCTCCGGGACCGGCTCGGGGACATCGGTGAGGAGTCGCGGATCGCCGAGCTGACCGAGGATCAGCTGGGCGCGGCGGCCGGCGAGGGTGTCGGTGTGGACGTGGGGGAGGAGGTGGTCGGCGAGCGCCGGGTCGGGGCGGGAAGCCCTGAACAGGCACTGGGAGATCACGTCGAGCAGACTGCCGAGGTCCCGGAGGTCGTGCTCGTGGCGGAGGGCTTCGGTGAGTAGGCTGACGGTCTCGTCCTCGCGGTCGCGCCACATCGCCGACAGGTGTCGGGCGCGGCGCGTGCCCCGGCCCTGGTGGTCCCCCTGGGCGATCCAGCCTCGGGCCACGGTTGCCAGGGCGTCCGCGTCCTCGGTCAGGATCCAGGTGCGTTCGTCGGTGCTGCCGATGCCCGGCGCGAACTCGTGGGTGCCGAGGTCGAATCCGGGGTCGCCTCCGGCCTCGGCCAGGACGGCGACCACGTCGGCGGGGTAGGGAGTCTCCGAACGTTCCAGCAGAGCCAGAGCGGCGGTGGCGCGGACGGCTGGCAGCGGATCCGTCAGGGCCGACCGGAGACGGCGGCGGGCCGCGCCGCCGTCCGGGTCGAGCAGCGTCAGGACGGTGAGCGCCTCGGCGCGGACAGCGGCGGCCGGGTCGGACACGGAGCAGGCGGTCAGCTCACGCAGCACCACGGGGACGGTCTCGCCGGTGGCCCGGCGGGCCACGCGCACCATGTTGCGGCGTACCAGCGGGTCCTCGTCGCGCAACAGGTGCAGCAGCCCCGTCACCTCGGCGGCGACCCGGGCACACCCCCGCACCTCGTCCTCGTACTCCGGCTCCGCCTCGGTGCCCCCGCATCCGGCCAGAGCCGCCAGCACGTGCACCCGCTCGTGGCGGGCGTGCACCGCCGCGTGCGCGAGGAAGGGAACAGCCGCCACCGCGGCCGAGGACACCGACCCCTGGTGCAACGCCCGGCCGAAGAACTCGGACAGCGCCCTGTCCGCCAGGTGCCCGTCGTCCGAGTACAGGGCGCGTATCCAGCCGGGGACGTCGCCGCCATCGCCGAAGAAGTGCCCCAGAGACGGCCAGTCGATCGTGTGCAGTTCTTCAGGTGATCTCACACCGGCACACTCTAAGGACGGGCACGGACAGTGCCGCAGGCCGCGATGCGCGCCCGCCCCGGATCGGCAGGATGCGGTTCCACTCGCTGCGCCGAGGGGTCGGCCGTTTCGTGGCCTCACCGATTTTCCGCAGAAAATTCTGCGGCTCTTGTTCGGTCGAAGCTGTCCGTCCCTGTCATCGGTCGGCCCGCCGATCGGCTACCAGGAGAGCCGACCGGTACCCGGGGGATTCATCTCGGGCCTCCAGACGATTGAATGCCCGGGTGGCGAACTGGACACGGATGTACGACTGCTACGGGGACGCCGATCGCGTTCCCGAGCTTCTGGACCGCGTGGAACGGGAAGGCGATGCCGAGGCGTGGACGGAACTCGGATACCGGCTGTGCCTGGAAGGCGACCTCGTCTTCCCCGCGAGCTTCGCAGCCCTTCCCCGCCTCGTGCGGCTCGCGTCGAGCGATCCGCGGGCGCGAGCACTGGCCGGCACGATCGTACGGCGCGCGGCAGGGCACCACGGCTGCGACGATCTGTTCGCCGACTGCGCCGAGGCTGTCGCCGAGTTCCGTGTGCTGCTGGACCTGTATCTGACGTCGCGGCCGGACGACTACCTCGCGGCGTTCCGCGACCTGCTGGCGGTCGATGCGCAGTACCACTGGAGCGCCGCCCTGGGGGACTTCACGGACGACTTCTACCACCTGGCCTGCCCCCACTGCGCTGCGGAGGTGACGATCGCCATCGGTGACTACGGGCGCTACTCGGCGATCCGGGACTGGAACCTGGGCGACGTGGAGCGACGTGACCTGCGGTCGGCGGCTGGTGAGGAACTCTCGGGGACCGGCCGATGGATGCACGACACTGCCGTCCGGGACGGGCAGGAGGCACTCGCCGCCGGGATCAGGTATCTCTTCGGCCGTGCCGAATGCCCACGCTGTGCCAGCCTGTTCACCATCGCGGACGAGTACACGTCCGCCGAGTGCCCCGATCCTTAGCGATCGGCCGTCCAAGCGCCGGTCCTCACAGGCGCCGACCGTACGACAGAGCCACGTGGCGACAGCTGCTCAAGCCGTACCGAACGGATCGCCCTGCCGGGCGGCTCTCGGCAGGCGGGCACGATTTTCCGCGGAAAATTCCTCGTGCCCGGTGCGCCCACGGCAGTGACGTGTCCAGCCTCCCCCGCACGAGCGCGTGAACCGGGACCCCGACACCGCGGTGCTGCCCGGGCCCCTCCGGATGCCTCAGAATTTTCCGCGGAAAATCCTGAGGCATCCGGAGGGCGGCGAGGCAATACGGCCCGAGCAGCCGCAGAACGCTGTGCGGACGGTCAGGGTTGAGCTGCGGGAGTTCCGCCGCCGTCGGTTCCGCGGGGTGTCCGATCAAGGCGGGCCGGCGCACTCCTGGCGCGGGCTCCAGCCTTCAGACCTCAGACCTCAGATGTCACGGCGCCAGCGGTCGCCGGCGAACCGGGTCAGCGCGACCTCCAGGTCGAGCGGCACCACCTCGGTGGGGCCCAGGTCCCATACCCGGATCCAGTTGTCCGAGCCGGTGAGGGAACCATCGGTCTCCTGTTCGGCCACCCGCGTGATCGCGAGACAGTACGAGACGTTCAACCCAGGGGAGCCGGCTCCTCCGGTCCTATGGGATCCGACTCTGATCACCTGTACCTTCGCCACGTCTTCCCACCGCAGCCGTAGCTTGCGACCCTCGTTGATCAGCATGCCCTCGCTGTCGACGCACAGCCGCGTCGCGACCGCCCGCAAGGCCAGCGACCCGAGGAGAAGAACGCCGAGCACGCCCAGCAGCAGGGGCCACCAGCGCACCGTCAGCAGCCAGGTCTGGCGCAAGTCGCCCTGGAATCCCGATCCCGAGGACACCGGGGAGACCACCAGGAGGAACACGGCGGTCAGCCCCCACAGATCGAATGCCAAGGTCCGCAGGGCCCCGATGCTCCGCACGCTGCTCCTGAGCACCACCTCGCGTGGTCCTGTGGCACCTTCCGGCGGCCCGGCTGGAACCTCGCCGATGAGCCGAGACCGCAGTGCGGTGTGCCGGAACTGGTAGACCCCGCCGAACCGCCGGAGTACGCCCAGTCGGCGGCCGTCCTCAAGGAATCCGAGGACATCGCGTGGCAGGCATCGACGCTTCGCCAGGATGAGGCGTGCGGCCGTCCAACGACCCCATCGGCTGAGGGCGATCAGCACCGCCGCCGAGCATGACCAGCTGATGACGAGACCGCCCGCGATGAGTGTCCACGGACACTGATCCGTCCGGGTTGGCGGACAGCTTGTGGTCATCGCTGGCGGACAACTCATCTCCCGTCGCGGTATGACTAATGGTCACCCGCTTGGAGGACTTCTCAGCCGGCGAGGGGGACGACGCCCTGGCCGCTGGTGGCCTGGGCGAGGCGGAGGCTGGTGCCCTCGGTCAGCACGATGTGCGAGTGGTGCAGCAGCCGGTCGACGGCCGCGGTCGCGAGCGTCTTGGGCATGATCGAATCGAATCCGGCGGGATGGATGTTGCTCGTGACGATCACCGAGCGACGCTCGTAAGCGGCGTCGATCAACCGGTAGAACGCCTCGGCGGCGGCCTGGCCGCAGGGCAACAGGCCGATGTCGTCGACCACGATCAACTCGCAGCGGGTGATCTTCGCGACCGTCTTGGAGACCGAGTTGTCGACCGCGGCCCGCCCCAGCGTCGCGGTCAGCGACTCCAGCGTGAACCAGGCGACCTGCATGTCCTCCTCGATCGCCTTGCTGGCCAGGGCTTCGGCGAAGTGGCTCTTCCCCGTTCCGGAGGCTCCGGCGATGGCCAGGTTCTCCGCCCGGCGGACCCATTCCAGCGTCATCAGCGCCTGCTGGGTCGGCGCCGGGATCGAGGACTCGGCCTCCTTCCAGGAGTCGAAGGTCTTGCCGGAGGGCAGGTTCGCCTGCTTGCGGTGGTTGCGCTTGGTGGCCGCGCTGCGGCCGGCAATCTCGGCTTCCAGCAGGATCCGGACGACCTCGGCCGGGTCCCAGCGTTGCGAGCGCGCGGTCGCCAGGACCTCCGGGGCGGCGTCGCGAAGGTAGGGGAACCGCATCCGCTTGAGCACCGCGTCCAGCTCGGCCGGGATCGGAGGCGGCGCCGGCGGGGCCGGGACCGGCGTGGGGGCGGTGAGCACGGGCGGCTCGGCGAGCGTGGTGGTCATCTGGATGCACCTCTCTGGCGTGCCGGCACCGCGGATCGGTGCCAGCCTGGGGTGAACAGACCTCCCGGCCGCCGACGCGGCGACCGGGGAGACCCGGGTTCACGGGGTCCGGCCGAAGTCGGCCCAGGCTCCGGTTCCGGGCTGGACCGAGTGGGCCTCGTCGGCGACGACCAGGTCCGAGGGCCTGGCGCCGGTGGCCCGGTAGCGGACGATGGACATGACGTCGTCGTCGGCGAACCTGCGTGCCGTGGCCGCGAGTCCGAGCGCCGCGTCGACCTCGCCCGCCCCCACGAGGGCGGCGTGCTCGACCGCGGCGGCCATCTTGACCCGCATCCGCGTGACGCCGTTCGCCGCGGCCTCGATCAGCCACTGCCTCGCGCCGGGCCCGAGCGCCAGGAACGCTTCCTCCTCCTGGGTGGTCGGCTTGACCCTGGGCGGGCGGGGCCCACCGGCCGGATCCTGCGGATGGTCCGGGTAGTGCGCGGCCACGATCACCGGCCTGCCCGGCAGCGAGAGCTTGTGCCGCGCGACCTCGGTCAGCCCGGCGGGGCCCTGGAGCCACTCGGGACGGTGTGTCAGCCGGGCGAGATCGACCACGACGACGAGCTCGTCGCCGTCCGCGCGCACGAACGCCTCCTGCCCGACCAGGCCGGGCGGGGTCGAGTAGCGGACCTGACCGAACCTGACCGTCTGGTCGGTCTTGACGATCCGCGACTCGCCCAGCGCGAGGGTGTGGGGCCCCGGCGGCAGCGGGTGCAGCCTGAGCCGCTCGACATCCAGCGCCGACGCGGGCGTCTTCGCCGTCTCCCGGTGGATCCGGTGATTGACCTCGTGGCAGAACAACACGCAGGCGCCGCGCAGTTCGGCAAACGACTCGTAGGCGGAGCGGAGGTTCGCCGAGGTGGGCACCAGGTCCGCCTTCGCGATGCGGACGGTGGCCTCCGAGCCGCCCTTGCTCTCCGGGTCGAACGGCACGCAGGTGTGGACCTGCGTGCCGTAGTGCCGGCCCGCGACCACGACCTCGGGGTGCCGGACGGGGACACCGGCGATCCGGTCCATCGTGACCGTGCGCTCGTTGTCGGTGAGCACATATGTCGGGACGCCGCCGATCTGACGCAGCGTCGCGTCCAGGCACGAGATCAGCGTCGCCAGCGTGCGGTCCCACGTCGGGATCACCACGCGATAGCGGGACCAGGCCAGCCAGGCGCAGAACAGCAGCGTCTGCCGCGGTTCGCCGTCCAGGCCCGGGACCTTCGGTCCCCAGCCCCAGTCCGCTTGGATCCAGAGCCCCGGCTCGGTGATCCACGGACGGTACGTCCTGCGCTTGCCGGCCCGATAACGCTCCTTCGCCGCCGCGACCGCGCGACGGGTGGTCCGCTCGTCGCCGGTGAACCCGAGCAGCTGCAGGCGCTCATGGAGCTTGTCCGCGCGGACCAGGCCCTGCGACCGCTCAACCCACTCCTCGATCTTCGGGACGAACGGGTCGATCAGCTTCGGCCGCACCGACCGCGCGGTCTCGCTCACGCCCATGTCCCTCATCCGTGCGTACCGGCGCACGGTCTTCGGATCGACTCCCGCCAGCGCGGCAGCCGAGTGGACGCACTCGGTGGCGTCGAGAGCCTCGAAGATTTCCATGACTTCCCTGGCAGACTTCCTCAACGATCCCTCCGGCCGGACTCTCACTCGATGTCTCGTCAACACCGAGCGTGAGCAGCCGGAGGGATCATCTGTTCGGAATCGGGGACGGTAGATCAGGCTTCCGCCCGAACGGCCCTACCAGCAGGGAGATGAGCTGTCCGCGGAGCAAGACCCGAATTGTCCGTCTTCCTGGATCTTGCGTTGTCCGCTCTCAATGAGGAGTGGATTGCCGTTGAGCCAGTGGAAGAACGCCAGAGAGGTTCCCGCGACGGCCGGTGCGACCACTGCGGATTCGACAAGTGCGATCCTGCGCTCGTCGCGCAGCAACTGCCTCGGCTTGGCCGCCATGTCGGAATCTGCCGCCCGGGTCAGGAGCACACCGGAGAGCAGAGGAAGAAGGAAGAGGCACACGCTCGCCGACGTGCTGCCAGGCAGGGCCATGCCGACGGCTGTCGTGGCCGCGGCCGCCATTGCCAGGAACAGCCAGCCACTGTTTCCGGGCGCCGGCCGTCGTGGGCGATCGTCGAAGCCGCTGAACAGGTGCCGTGTGAGCGTCCTCCCGAATGCCGTTGCGATGATGGCGACCGCGGCGACGGCCCCGAGCACCTGGCCGACTCCCCAGACCCCGAGCCCGGGCCGCGGGGGAGCGACTCCCGCGAGGGCGGCCAGCTCGGCGATCGCATAGCTCACCGACGTGCCGTAGATGCCGACGGCGACGATGACGACGGTTCCCCAGATACCCGGCTCGGTCAGTCGGCTCCGCAGGTGCCACCACGCGATGTCCTGGGTGCGTCGGCGGTGAAGCTCGCCGGCCAGGAACTGGAAGTATCCGGGTGCTCTGCTGGACTTCCAACGGCGCACCGGCCTGGCGGGGTCGGACCGTCGGGGTCCCCGTGTACAGACGGTCGGGATCAGCTTGTCGAGGAGGTGGCCCTCGATGTCCGTCCGGGTGGGCAGCCGTGTCGCATCGAGCAGTTCCCGAGGATCGGCGTTCTTCGGTGCGTACACCGTTGCCGCGAGCCAGAGCATCAGGGGGGAGGAGAGGGTGGCGGCGACCGGGCCTTCGGGATCTTCCTCTATCGCATCGAAGAGCGACTGCCAGGGGCCGAGGCGATCCGGGTGGCACATCTGGGCGAGGTAAGCCCTTCCGGCCTCCGGAGGCACCGGGCAGAGACGCAGAACGGGCACATTGCGCAGCACCGGCAACTCGTCCGCGAAAGGCTGATAGGCCTCCGGCCGGGAGGTCAGAATCACGGGGTCCGTCGCGCCGAGTGCGTGCTCCAGCTCCTTCACCGCGTCCTCGCGAGCCAACGGTGGCATTTCGTCGAGACCGTCGAGCACGGGAACAATCCGTCGATCCTGTACCAGCGACTCCACGGTCGGCCGGTCCAGACCTTTGACGCGGCCCCCGTACTCCTTGACGATGCGACTGATGACCCACTCTTTGATGCTGCCGCCCGGCTCCCAGTCCGGCATCGACAGGATGACCGGCACGCTCTCCCGGGAGCCGGGGGGTCTGGCTTTCAACAGCTCGACCACCAACAGGACGGCCAAGGACGACTTCCCCGCTTCGCGGGGACCGGTGACCACCAGCTGGCGTGGCGTGAGCGACCGGACCCAGGCAACCAGATCCTCAAGCCCGGCCAGCTCGGGGCGCTCTGCGTTCGGAGTGCTCCAGTGAGCCTGCTCCAGCTCCCAGGGGATCGTCATCGGAACTTGGTGGTGCAGACCACGGACACTGGCCTCGTCGCGCCACTGATCCAGAACCTCGCGGGCCAATCGGTCCAGGGCGTCGCTCTCGGCGTCGGTGGAGGCCGACCATCTGTCCCGGGAGGCAGGGGCAGAGCCCAGATGGACGCCGTAGACGTTGTGTGCTTGGAGCAGGTACTGAGGCGATCCCTCGTTGTGGTTGTGGGTGTGGTTGTGCACTTCTTCAGTCACGCCGACATGCTGTCAGGCCGGTGCCTGCGCGCGAGGGGCTTCCAGCGACCGGTGGCGGCTCTTCGACGGCGTGCGAGGACCGACCCGGGAGGAATGACCTCAGGTGATCCTGGAATTTCACGTCGAGCGACTTTCGCAGGCAACGCCGAGAACACAAAAGACGCATATAAACGATCTATAGACATCATGGTGGGAGTGCGCTCCAGCCACCGTGACCGCGGAGACAGCCGGCGTTGACCAGGTCGGTGACACGGGCCACCTCCGGGAGACGTGCGAAGGCCGACAAGGGACCGGCCGCCAGGCGGCCGCCGCTCCGGTCGTACTGGTGTACCTACTCCCGTGGGTCGACAAGTATCTCTACGGCCTCAGCACCACCACATCCGAGAGGGCCGCGCTCGTCGAGAAGCTCGACACCTGCGCGTAGCAGCAGGTATCGGCCCGCCGAGTCTTCGGGCGGGCCGGCCGATTGCCCGGGAACGTGGTGCCGGTTTCATCCGTCGAAGCGGAACCAGCGGAAGCCATAGTCGAGAAGTGCCGTCAGAGTCCCGCGATGGAGGGCGGCGAAGCCGATGCCCGCGTCGTTCCCGTCGATGCTGACCGCCGCGATCAGGTCCGGGGCGACGAAGAACCGTGCGTTGTCGTAGGTCGGCAGGAACGGGCTCAGTGGCACCGGTCGAAGCGTGCTCAGCAGCGGGTCCAGGCTCGCGGTCGGCAGGCGGTAGGTCCGGGCGTGGTAGGGGGCGGCGATCATGGCCTCGAAGAGGGTGAACTTCAGGAGGAAGCGGCTGAGCGGTTCCTGCTCGACGGTCGTCTCCCGGTAGGCGGCGCTCTGGGGGTCCTCGGTCTCCCACACGACGGGATCGGATCCGTCCTGCTCCCGCAGCGGCCACGGGATGGACCAGTCCCGGTAGCCCTGCGCCCACCTTGCGAAGACCAGCCGGTCACCGAGCGGTCCGCCGGCAGGCTCCGGTTGTTTCAGGACCGGGTCGTGGAACCCGTGGAGGGCCGGGCGAAGGCGTGCCAGGCGGTGGAATGCGTCCAACGCCTCCGGTAGGTCCTCCTGTCCGCCCGCCGCGCCGCCGTTCCCGGAAGCTCCCGTCCGATCGGCGGGAAACCACTCAAGGGCAAACAACTCCAGGGCACGGATCGGGTCTGCTCCCACATGGTCGACCCAGTCCACTCCCGGTACCGGACCGACAGCCTGGACCGGCCTGACCGCCTCCAGCAACTCTCGGCTCAGCGGTTGAGTGAACTCCAGCTCAGCGTGGTCGAAGCCGTCAGGTCCCAAGGAGGTCCCCCGGCAGAAGGCGCTGCCAAGAGGGAGAAATCCCTGGTCAAGGCGTGCGAACAGCTGAATGGGCGGGGCGTTCCGGGCACAGAACCGTGCGTGGAGGTCCGGAACCCCCTCCCCGTGCAGGAGGATCCTGCTGGAGTCCTGTACACCGTTCTTCGGGTCATCTCCGGGTACGAGGATGACGACTGTGGCATCCGTCCCTGCGCCGACGAGCACCGGGCCCATTGTGTAATGCCGGAGCCCGGATCCGGCAGTGGACAGCACCGCCGCCTCGGTGATCAGGCGCGGAAGGGTCTGTGCCATGCCGTCACCTTAACCGTGGGGGCGGACAGCACAGGGGGTCGGCCCTGCTTCAGCCCGGCGCCGACATCGAAGCCGCGCCGAGGGCGGGGGACGGTCCCAGGTGACTCGCTGTTCGCTGATGGCCGTGTCAGTGTTCAGTGGCACGGTACGGCTCATGACCAACAACCTTGACAGCGTCGACTGGTCGTCGATGGGCCACGCCTACGGCCCTGCCGACGAAGTACCGCTGTGGCTGGAGCAGATGGCCTCGCCCGACCCCGACGTCCGGGAGCGGGCCTTCAGCCGCTTCTACAGCTCGGCGCACCACCAGGGCGACGTCTACTCGTGCACGGCGGCGAGCCTGCCGTTCCTGTTCGCGCTCGCCGACGACCCGCAGGTGCCCGACCGCGCGGCAGTCATCCGCCTCGTGCTCAGCATCGGCAGCGCGGCGCTGGACCGCGACCCCGACGGCGTCTACTACAGTCCGTCCGGCCACGCGTCGACGCCCCACGCGGACGTCGTGCCGCGGATGCGTGAGCGCATCGAGGACTTCGTCCGGCACGCGGCGGACCCGGATCGGCAGGTGCGACAGGCCGCCGTCCCGGCCCTGGGGCTGTTCCTCGACGACGCCGAGCGGGCGTTCGCCCTGCTGCGTGAGCGGCTGGCGGCCGAGAGCGGCACTCTGGAGCGGCTCCTGGTCATCGAGACCGCCGCGACACTGGCCCAACGACTGCCAGGCGCACTCGGCCCGGTGACGACCTGGCTCGCCGTGCTGGCGGCCGACCCCGCGTTGGACGCCGACATCCGGCTCGCCGCCCTCGTCCATCAGGCCGCCTGCACACCGGAGGCGATCGACGACAGCCTCGTCCCGACGGCGACCGGTCTGCTCCGGCAGCTCACCCCCGAACCGGAACCCGAGCCCGAGGACGAGGCCCGACCGGCTGACGGCGGGCAGTGCACCTGCACGGACATCGCCACCGAACCGGCACCGGACCGAGGTGTCCCACCGCAGATAGCCGCCGTCTTCGACGACCTCGACCGCCACGGCCGCGTCCACGCCCCCACCACCGAGCTGCTGACCACCTTCCACCGGGTACTGGACGCACGGGTGCCCGAGCGCACCGCCCTGCTCAGCGCCCAACTCCGCAGCCCCGACGCGGCCACCCGCTACGACGCCATCGCCATGACCTGGGACCTGATCCGCTCCTGGCGCGGCAACCACACCGGCCTCGTCCTCCTGATCGCCGCCTGCCTGCCCCCCGACGACCCGTACACCACCGCCGAAGCGGCCGAAACTCTCGGCAAGCTCCCCCCAGCCCTCGCCGAACCCGCACGTGAAGCCCTCGCCGCCCTCGTCCAAGCACACCGCACCACCCACGGCCCGAACGTCTGGGCCGCACCACACCCACTGCTGCGCCGGGCCCACCAGCAGGCTGTCATGGCGCTTGCCGGCCTCGGTGACGAGCGAGCCCTGCCCAGCCTTCTGACGGCGCTCGACACCGGCATCGACGACTGGCGCGCCGTGCAGGTCGCCGGACACCTCCCGCAGGCCGCCGGAGAACTGCTGCCGAGGCTGACCCGGCGCCTGGCCGACGCGGACTTCTCCTGGCCCTGGGGATCCGCCACCGCGCTGATGGCCGCCCTCAACGGGCTCGGCGACCCGGCGGCTGTACCCGCGCTCACCACGGCCCTCACCACCGCCGTCGAGCAGGAGCAGTGGCAGACCGCCGGCGCGGCCCTCTACGCGCTGGGATCCATCGGCACCGGCGCCGCGTCAGCGCTGGAGACGGTCCGGCCGCTCGTCGACGCCCAGGACACGGACCTGCGTTTCGCGGCCGTGAAGGCCCTGTGGGACATCGAGTGCAACCCCGCCGATGCCGTGCCGCGGCTGACCGCCCTGCTCGACACCAGCAAGGACCAGGACGCCGCCGACGTCCTCGGCCGGATGGGAGGGTCTGCGGCCGCAGCACTGCCCCGCCTGCGGCAGTTGTCCGAAACCGGCCATGTCGGGATCCGGGTGCACGCCGCCGCCGCGATCCACGACATCGGCGGCCCGGC
Source organism: Kitasatospora sp. NPDC057512 (assembly GCF_042802135.1). NCBI lineage: Bacteria > Bacillati > Actinomycetota > Actinomycetes > Kitasatosporales > Streptomycetaceae > Kitasatospora > Kitasatospora sp. NPDC057512. The sequence continues at coordinate 51,509 of NZ_JBHVET010000001.1, read as the reverse complement.
CGAGGCGGTCCTGCCTGTGCTGCTGGAGGCATGGGAGGAGAACGACTCGACCGCAGGCCCCGTCGTGGACTGCCTCCAGCGGATGGGCCCCGCTGCCGCACCTGCCCTTCCACGAATCCAAGCCGAACTCGTCCTCGCCCGCCGAAGCGGCGGCTTCTTCGGGAGCGTCAAGGACGACGAGGCACTGCTGCGCGCAGCCCGGGCCGTCATCGATCAGACCGCCTGAGGGCGACACCGCAACCACCGGTGACCCGGGCGGCAGCGGTGCGGGCTGGCCCCGCTGCCGCGCCCGCTGGTCGCCCCGGTCGTGCCAGCCGGCTCCCGCCGAACGGACTGTAGCGTCTGCGCCAAGGCGGCCTCACCACAGTCGTTCCTGGCCGGCAGGTAGGGAAGCCGTGCCAGGCCCCGGCACGGCCGCCTCCGGCCAGCCGGAGTCCACGGGAACACCTCCGCCGCTCCAAGACTCGGTTGGACGGCTGACCGTGCGATGCCGCGGAGCATCCCCGCAAGTGCGGGGCCGACGCCGTGAACTGCGGATCGTTCACCAGCTCGTCGGAGCAACCCCCGCGAGCGCGGGGCCGACGTACGGACCATCGGATTCTCCGAGCGTCCATGGTCCTGTATGGAGTCATGCCCCACGGACGGTCAACTACAAGAGCGAGCGGTGGCTCAGCGCCGACGGCGCGGGGTGGCTTCCGTCGTCAGATGTTTGTTCGGCTGCTGATATGTGCGGCGACGAGTTCGCTCAGGGGGTTTAGGGAGTCGGGAAGCAACCGCGGCAGCAACGGGATCGCCTGAGTCCAACCGCCGTCGGCAAGCAGCTCTTGGAGAAGGCCCTGGGCTGCCGCCCTGTCTGTGTCCGTGCGGCCGTGACGGTCTCCCCGAGCGTGAGCGAGTGCGAGGCAGAGCTGAACACCGCTGTCCTGAGGCTCCTCGACGGGCAGGACTGCGGGCGCCCCAGCCAGGACATGGGCGGCAGCAGCCAGCGCAACGGCACGCGTCGTCGGTGTCGGTGCTGCGTTCGCGACGCGCAAGGCACTCGCGGCATCGCCGTCCAGGGCGCTGAGCAGGGCGAGTTCAGCGTGGGGAGCCCGTTCGGGTCGAAGGGAGCTCAGCCACTCGTCCAGCTCGCCCGCGGCGCGTCCCGGTGCGGGTGCGCAGCCGAGCCGCCGCAGCAGGGCCAGGAGCACCGCCTCCTCCCGGTCCCAGGTCTGGCGAGGCCCCTTCACGAACTTCGAGGCGAGCCGGATCGCTTCGCTGAGCTCCGGATCCGGTCGCATCGGATCGGGGACTGCGAGCAACAGTTCTGCCAGCGCCGGGAGTTGGCCGACCGGGCGGCCGACGCCGATGCGCCGTTGTACCAGCCGGACCGCTGGCCCGATCAGTTCAGCGGCCCGTTCCGGATCGTGCCGTGCCAGGCCGACTGCGACGAGAAGCAGCGCGCGTCGAGTCCGCCTGCCCCGTGCCGAAGAGGACGCCTTGACATCCGCCGACTCGTCCATCCGGGCCACCAACAGTGCCGCTTCCGCGTCCCCCGCATGGGCCAGGGCCTGCGCGACGGCTCCTTGCACGGCGAAGTGCGGAGCGGGAGGGATCAGCCGGGCGGCCTCGTGGGCGTAAGCAACCGCCTCCGGTGAACGCCCGCCGAGAGAGCACCCCATGGACAGCGCGGCCAACTGCCGAGTGCGGTCGCCCGGCTTCGTCGAGAAGCTGATCAGCTGTTCGGCCCGCCCGAACTCACCGGCCGTACCGAGCGCCCGGAGCAACTCCTCGGCCGAGCGGGGGCTCAGAACGATCGGAGAGTCGGGGAGCGAGGAGCGGACAGCGGCCTCCACCTGCTCGCGCCCGAGCTCGACGTTGCCGTCGTGCACCAGCTGTTCCGCGTACTGGAGCCGGGTGACCGGACCGATGACGGGCTCGTGGTTCCCGAGCGCCGGGCTTCGGCCCGGAACTGTGGACGGTGAGGGTTCTTCGTCCGCCTGGGCACGAGGCCGTGTACGTCGAGTCGGGGGAGCCTGAGCGAGGTTCCGTTTGGCGTCCCGTTCCTCCTTCAGGGCCTTCGCGCTCGCTTCCACCTTCGCCCGGTGGGCCCGTCGTTCCTCCTTCTTCGCCGCGAGGTGGGCGGCGTGCTCTGCTGCCACCTGTTCGTCGACTGCTGCGAGAAAGGCCTCCGCCCGCTCCAGCTGGTCGTCGCCGAGAACGCCGGTGCGAACCCCCTGGCCAAGGGCGGTCACCAGCAGCTTGGCGTCCAGGTGAGGTGTGAGGCCGGTGCCGGCCGCCGTCTCGGCGCGGACCATACGGTCCATCGTGCCGGAGAACTCGCGTCCCCGGTGGGCCCGGTCGGCTGGGGAGTCCAGCCCGACCAGGGCAGCGTGCAACCGGTCCCGCGCGGTCTTGAGCACGTCCCAGGCCTTCGACCGGCGGCCCATGGTCGCCAGGGCCTGGGCCGCGATTGCGAGAACATCCACCACGATCAGCCCGTCGGACAGGTCGATGGCCGTGCAGAGGCGTTCGATCCGGTCCAGGTTCGCGACGTTGCGGGAGCCGGAGGCGCGGGCGATGGTCGCCCAGATGTCCACAGCCATGGCCTGGGCCCGAGGGTCGGCCTCGCTCAGCTCCTCCGCATGCTCCTCCAGGACTTCCACGAATCGCTCGCAGCTGCCTGCGGAGAGGAGGACGGCCCCGTCGGCGAGCGCATCCATGTCGGCCGCGTCGCTGAGCACCACGGCTCGGAACAGCGCCTTCGCCTCATCCCTCCTGCCGATCGTGTCCAACGCGCGCGCTGCCTCGGCCACCTCCGCACAGGCGTCCTCGAAGAAGCCACCGGCCCGCGGAGTGAACCGGCCCGCCCGGACCATGCAGTCGGCCGCCTCTCGCGCGATCGCCGTGGCATCGGGGTGCCAGACGCGTGCCGCTTCGACGGCGACTTCGGCCAGCCGGGCGGCCCGCACCACGAGTTCCGGCTCCGAGCGGGCCACGGTGCAGGCGCGGACGACGTCCCCCAACCGTACGAGGAGCACCGGAGCCCGAGGCGGGACCGGCCCGACCCGGCGCTGCACGAGGTCCAGCGCGGCGGCCAGCCGGACGGCGGTCTCGGCCTCCTGCTGTTCAGGGTCCGATACCTCGACTGCCTTGAGCTCGGATTTGAGAAGACGTAGTTGGTCGAGCACGACCTGAGGGCCCAACGCGGCCTCGACCCGCAGCTGTCGCAGCGGGTCGAGCAGGAACCGTCCGCGTTCACCGGCCGTGTCCAGCATCTGCGGATACTCGGTCAGCAGATACGTCGGAGAGCCCTCGGGCCAGCCGGCCTCGCGCCAGCGCTCCGCCCAGGCGTGCAGCCGACGAGTGCAGCGCTCCCTGGTGGCCTGGTCCCAATCCCGCCGGATGGCGTGCGGCATGTCGGGGTGGCTCAGCAGGTGGGCCCCGGCCGATTCCTCGTTCGAGACGATGCAGCGCCGTTCCCTGCTGTGCAGCAGACCGGTCACGTCCTCGGCGGAGGCCCCCGTCAGCTCCGCGAGGTCGGCCGCACGCAGGCCGCCCCCGCCGTCCGTGATGGCGAGCAGGTCGGTGACGGCCCGGCCCAGGTTGGTCGTACGCAGCCGCTCCAGGTCCGCGAAGCCTGCCTGTTCGACCACCTCCGACCAGTCGCCAGCCGCGAGCGGGCGAAGGCACTCGCGCCCGCGCAGCGGATGCCCTTCGGGGACGTCGGCGGGCAGCGGCCCGCTCCGCCGGCTGGAAACGATGACGCGGACGTTTGCCGCAGGAGCGGCCGGGAGGAGTGCGGCGATGCTCGCCACCCCGGTCCCACCAGGCGCCCCGGCCGTCGGCCAGGCGAGGTCCTCGTCCAAGCCGTCGACCACGAGGAGGAGCTGCCGCTTCTGCTTTCGGCTGCGACCTGCGGCCTTCGTGAGCAGGTGTGTGAACTCCGCCTCGTCGGACTGCTTCCGCCGGGGCTCGGGCACCTGGAGCTGCTGGCGCAGGTCGGCGAGGAATCCGGTACGGGTGTTTCTCCCGTGCTCCTCGGACAGGACGCAGATCAGGGGGTCGACGTCCTTCGGTGGCTTCCTCACGTAGTCGGTGAGCAGCGCTGTCTTTCCCACGGGCAGCTGCGCGTGCCACCACAGGTACGAGGCCGCCTGCGGGCCCCGATCACGGACGAAGGCGTCCATCGTGGCGCGCTCGCCCTTCCTGCCGCGCCTTTCCGATGCGGCTTTCCAATCGTGCCGACCCCTGGTGGTCTCCCTTTGGGCGGCGCGGAGAGCCGCTTCCCATTCCTCGCGCGGATAGAGGTGTCGGCCGTCCGGGTCCTGCAAGTGCTCGATCAGGCTCCAGAAGGAGTCCGTCGCGTGAGGAGCGGCTTTGCCGTGGCACCAGTTCCGGAGGACCGACTCCCGCAACGCGCCGTCCGGGACGAGTCGTGCGGCGGCCCGCCGCTTGATACCTCGGGCGTCGATCGACTCCTGCAGCATCGCACCGAGCCGCTTGCGTGCTGCCCCGGGCGCCCTACCACTGACCACTTCTGCTCCCGCGTTGGTGAATAAAGCGCCCCTGACCAGCTGAAGTCCCGCCCGGACGTGGAGGCGCACCGGCACGCCGTCAGAAGCTCGACCCATCGACCGCGGGCCGCAGACGGCCCCCGACAAAGAGGATCTCCCCATGAGCGTGCTTTCCATGCTGACCCAGGACGCAACCGCGGCCGCCGTGCTGGCCGCCGCAGCCGGCCTGCTGTACGGGGGCGTCCTCGCGATCGTGGCCCTCGCCTCGGTCCTGGCCCGGACCCCGGACCGTCGCCGTGATGCCCGGTCCACTCTGGTCATTCTCGCCAGGCGCCGCCAGTCCCGGTGAGGCGCTGGTTGGAGTGGGTCGGCAACTCGACAGCTGCTAGGAATTGCCAGAGGTTACGTCAGGCAACTCGACAGCAGCAAGAAGCTGCCAGCGACGCGACACGCAGAGTGACCCTGTATGCGCTCCGGAGCGGCTAGCCTCTGAGAAACTCGCTGGCGTACCAGGCGCGGGGCCGCCGTTGTGGTGATGTCGGCCCCGGTCGCCGGGGCTGACATCACCTAGACGAGAGGACCTGAGATGCCTTTGAGAACACGTAGTTGGTTGAGTGAGCTGGCGCTGCTTTGGCTTGCATCGGTTGCAGCGGCACTGACGGTCCAGTTGCTGGACTACCTTCGAGCCGTTCTCGGAGCAGCTTAGGCTCCGAGAACGGCCCTTCCAGCCCGCTGCAGGGTCCCGCCTCGTTCCCGCGGGGCGGGGCCCAGACCGGAGGTGGCGACCCCCGGTTATCGAGCAGGCTGGGCAGTCGAGCGAATCGACGGCGTTTCAGTCTAGGGCGAGTCTTCTGCTCCTTGCCCATGGGCGGTGATGTGATGGAGCCCAGTCGGCATCACGGAAGAGATGCCCCCGCATGCAGCGGGCATGGACCGTCGACGGCAGCGAGCGTCTGCCAGGTCGTTTCCCCGCGTGCGCGGGGCTGTCCCGGTGCCCCGCTATCCCCGACCGGGATGGCGGGGCAATCCGGTCGATCGACCTACACGATCCAATCCGGGGTGCTAGCGTCGGGCTCTGCTCGGGAATGTCAACTCCCTTGCAGAAAACGGCGATCATATGAAGTGATGGGCAGAGCCTTGCCGCCAACGCACCCTTCGGTCCCGGTCGAGCAGCGCCTCAGCTGGGACCCGCGGCGAGAGCCGTGCATTCCCTCCGTGACGCCCGATGGCGCCAGGGTTGCGCTCTCGTTGTGTGAACTCCTCGATCGAGCAGATGATTTGACGACGATCGACTGTCCGACTCCGGGCGAGACCGTTGCCGTCATCGAGTTCGTCATGGCCATCTGCTTCGCTTCCGGTACCTGTCCGACCACGCCCGAGGAGTGGCGGGAGTGGATCGGTGACGAACGCAGCCTCCGCTCCGCCGCCGAGTGGCTGGCCGGTGAGCCGGCCGAGGACTGGGACCTGTTCCATCCCGATACACCCCTCGGACAGAACTCCCTCCTGGCCTCCTCCTTCGACGAGAGCGGCACAGGGACCGCGCAGTTGGTCATCGAGCGGGCCGGTGACTACAACCAGTTCTTCGATCAGCACCACCTGGAGGACGGCGAGCCGCTGCCCGCGGCGGACGCGTTCCGGGCCATGCTCGCCCAGCACGTGTACGGCACGTACGGCAGGGCGAGGATTTCCGGCCGGATCCTCGGGCCTACCGTCACCAACTTGTCCACTGGCCGGCTGCAGGGACGGATCCGGGTCGTCCCCCTCGGCCGTACGTTCGGCGAGACCCTGCGGCTCAACCTCTATCCGCCGGAAGGAGACCCGGGCCGGCTCAACACCTCCTGGACCAGCGGCTCCGTCAGCCGCCGGAACTTCGCCGTGCGGGCCCGCCCCCGAGTGCCGGAGAGCCCTGCCGACCTGCACAGCGCCCTCGGCCGCTCCGTCCTGCTGCGACCGAAGCGCGGTGCGGACGGTGGGATCGTCGTCGACCGCGTGCTGATCGGAGCCGGCGAGGTCCTCGAACTCGAACCGGAAAAGCACATGCAGGACGCCGTGTTCAGCCGGACCACCGGCGGGGAGGTCAAGCCCCTGTGGCCGTCGCCCACGCGTGCTCTCTGGCAGGAAGCACACGCCCTGTACAGCGCGGTGAAGGACGCGCAGCCCGGCCTGTACGCACGACTGCGCTCGCTGCCGCGCAAGCGGGACTCCCAGGGCGCGCCCTACCACCTGTGGGCTGTCGGCCTCGTCTCCAACAAGACGTTGCCCGTCTCCTGGACGGACGGCTACTTCCCCTACGCCCCCGCGATGGAGGCGCAGCTCTACCGCGCGTCCCGGCGGGGCTCGCGCATCGCCGAGTACCTGGCGTGGAGTCTCAAACGGGCGGCGATCCTCGCCTCGGAGAAGGTCCACTCGGCAGCGCGGCCGGCCGACGAGGCCCGGCACATGTCCCGGTTCGACGCGAGGTGGATGTTCTGGCCCGAGGCTGCCAAGCCCTTCGACCAGCTGCTGGAGGCAGTGATCGACGAGGGGTACGACAACCCGGGAGACCCGGTCGCGGCCCTGCTCCTGGAGTACACGCAGACCCTCACCGGTGTGGCCCGCACCCACCTCGTCTACCGCCTCGACACCCTCCCGCCCAACGAGCGGGGCTTCCAGGCCAGGGCAGTTGCCCTGAAGCGTTTCGAGGACGACATCAGCCATCCGAAGGCCCCGGCCGAACTCCGGGGGGAGACCGCCCATGACTGAGGACAGTTCCCGAGACGGGTACCCCGCCGAGGACGCATTCCCGCACGACAGCACCGCACTGGTCGCCTGGCTCACCACCCTGGTGCGCAACCGCGAGTACGGCACCCTGGCCAACCTGCGCCGTGCCGGGGGCCGGACGAACGCGCACATCCGGGCCGGCTGGTACGGCGGCGACAACCACCGCGACCTGTTCGAGCGGATGGCCTTCCTCTTCGCGCTCTACCACCAGGGCCGTTCGACGCCCGCCTACGGCTACGGAAGCCTCGGTACGGCGGCGGCGCGCATCGGTGACAGCTTGGGGCGGGGCCCGGGCGACCCGGGTGCGCAGCGGCTCGTGGACAGGGTGGTCGTCAGCAGGAGGGTGCCGTGGCGGCACCTGCAGCACACGATCGTCCGGCTGCGGTCCTGCGACCAGCTCCCGCCCTCCTGGGCGCAGCTCACCGAGGACCTGATCCTCTGGAACGACCGCAAGGCCCGCATCGCCTACCAGTGGTCGGTCGACTTCCACGCCCCGCTCCACCGGGGCCGGACGCCCGCCGGCAGCCGGCAGAGCCGGTAGGCCCAGCAGGACCGGCAGGACCGGCAGGCCGAGCACGACACGTACACGATCCCGACCGACCATAAGGACACGACCGCGTGACCGCAGACGCCCGAAGCCCGTTCCTCTCGCTCCACCTCCTGGAGACGCTCGTCGCCGTGCTCCCGGTCAGGGACGAGAACGGTCAGCCCAAGTCCCTCGTGTACGGCGGGTTCGAACGGCACATGATCACCAGCCAGGCCCGGCGCCGCGCGGAGCGGGTCTACGCCCGCAACCGCGCCAACGCCGGCATCGGCGCCCTCAAGGGCCGGAGCATGGGCACTCGGACCAGGGAATGGGCACTCCTTACGGCGGCCGAACTCTCCTCCGAGCACGGCTGGGAGAAGGAGGAGGCCCTGACCACGGCCCGTGCCGTGATCGAGGCGAGCGGCCTGAAGTTCGGCGACCCGGCCAAGAAGACGGTGGCCAATCTGACCAAGGTGCTGATCTTCGCGCCCGCCGACGCGGGCACCAGGATCGCCCGGCACATCGCCGAGAACGCCGACGAGCTCCGGCCGTGGCGCGACAGCTACGTCGCCGGCCAGCAGAAGGCCGCGAAGAAGCCCCGCCGCGGAGCGGCGAAGAACGGCGAGGAGCAGGAGAACGGCGAGGAGCAGACCGCCACGGAGCCCGGCACCACAGGCCTCCCGCCGCTCCCCAAGAGCACGCGCAACGCCGTCCTGCTCGCCATCGCGCCCCGTGACGCCGTGGACATCGCCCTCTACGGGCGCTTCCTCGCCGAAATCGCCGATTCGCCGAACGTCGACGGGGCAGTGCAGACGAGCCATGCCTTCACCGTGCACGCCGCGGAGCAGATCGAGGACTTCTATGCGGCGGCCGACGACGCGAAGCTCGACCGCAAGCGCAACGCCCTCAGCTTCCTCGACACGGCGGACGACGCGGGCGCGGGCATGACCGGTTACCAGTCGCTGATTTCCGGGACCTTCTACCGGCACGCCGTCCTGGACCGGCGACAGCTTCGCGCCAACCTCCGGCAGGCCGGAATGGATGCGGAGGAGGTGGAGGAAGCGGCGACCGCAGCCGAGGCGGAGTTCGTCAACGCCTTCGTCGAGGCCGTCCCGGAGGCGAAGAAGAACTCCACCGCCTCCACTGGCTCGCTTCCGGCACTCGTGCTCGCCTTCGAGGGCGAGCGCCCGTACAACTACGCCGCCGCCTTCCAGAACCCTGTGGACGAGAACCCCGAGAGCAGCGGCGGCGAGGGCCCGGCCGGCCAGGCGGCGGTCCGCCGACTGATGCGGCACCACCTCTTCGTCAGCAAGCGCCGCGACGACCTGCGATCCGCGCGCGTCCTCACCTACGCCCCGGAGATCGCGGACCTCCTGGAGACGGTCGACCTCTCCGGCGCAGTGGACGTCGTGGACACCATCAAGGGCCTCACCCCGTGACCGGGGCCCCTGTCGCGACCGCTCCCAGTGTGACGACCGGTACCAACGCGACGCCGGACGCACCGCAGCACGTTCTGCTCATCAGACTTGCCGGGCCGCTGCAGTCCTGGGGCATCAAAGGCCGGTTCGCCCAACGCGACACCCACACCCGGCCCACCAAGTCCGCAGTGATCGGCCTCTGCGCGGCAGCCCTCGGCCTCGACCGGGAGGACCCGCTCGACGAACTCGGGTCCGTTCTCTTCGGCGTCCGCGCCGACCGCCCCGGAACGCCGATGCGGGACTACCACACCGTCGGGGGCGGAAAGTATCCCGTCCGCCCACGCGACCTCGTGACGGACCACCGCCGGGCCGCGGCCCTGGAAGCGCTCGGGGAGCAGGGGGAGGGCACGGCCGGATCCTTCGGCAGCCATGCGTTGGCATCCTGGTACGGCGCGCCGAAGCGGATCGCGGCGGACCCCCGTTCCGGGGCGCTGGTCGCAGGTGACGTGAGCCGTCACGCCATGATCACCGAGCGCTGGTACCTGTCCGACGCAGCCTTCCTTGTCGGCCTCCAGCACTCCGACCGTGCACTGATCGAACGGATCGCCCACGCACTGGAGCACCCGAAGCGCCTGCTCTGGCTGGGCCGCAAATCCTGCCCGCCCTCGGGCGACCTCTTCGTCGGCATCGCCCCGGGCACCCTGGCGGAGGTCTTCGAAACCCGGGCACTGCTCCCGTCAGCCGACGACGGGCAAGCGCCGCCGAACGTCGCCCAGACCCGGTGGGCCTGGATCGAGAGCCCGCACCCGCTGCCGGGCGTCGGGCCGGTCCGTGACCAGCCCGAACGGTTCCTGGCGAGCGGCCCCGTCCACCGGCAGCGCTGGGAGTCCCGGCACCGCATCACCATCGCCCCACACGCCACCGAATGGGACATCATCCCGTGAACACCCCGCGCACCACCGAGCCCGTACCGGCCCGTACGGCGGCCAGATTCGTCGCCACCCACACTCTGATCACCCTGGACGCCAGGCACCCCTTCACCGCCAAGTCGCTGATCGACGCCCAGGACATGCACCGGACCGTCATGAGCGGCTTCCGCGGCTGGGTCGACGACGGAAGCCGGGACGCCCGCGCCCAGATGAAGGTGCTCTCCAGCTGGACCGTCGACCTGAACACCGCCCGGCTCTCCCTCGTCGTACAGTCTGCCGTCCCCGGCGACTGGAGCGGCCTGCCCCGGGCGGCGCTGGTCGAACCGCCGCACAGCCTGGTGGTGGACCGCACCTTCCGCACCGGGGACCGGCTCGACTTCCGCACGGTCGTCAACCCGGTCAGCAGCCGGCCGGCCGGGCAGCCAGTCGCCGGAGGCGGCCGAGGCGGAAGGGGTGTACGGGTGCCGCACACCCGCCCGGAACACGTGAAGGCCTGGTTCGCCCGCCGCCTCCAGCCGGCCGGCGAACCCGCGGTGGCCCCGGACGGAGTGGTCCGGCTCGGCGTCGACTCGGACATAGAACGGCTCGCCCTCCGCATCCTCCCGAAGGTCTCCAGCCCCGGCCCTCACCGGGGCCTGCTCATCAGCCGGGCCGAGATCCGCGGCACTCTGACCGTCACGGACCCGCAAGCACTCACGGCCGCCCTCACCCACGGCTTCGGCCACGCCCGTGCCTACAGCTGCGGCCTGATCCTGGTCCGATGACTGCCTGATGGTGCTCACTGGGGCCGGTCGGACTCGGCCTGGCATCCTGGCCGGTCTTGGAGGGCGGCTACCTCCACAGAAACACCATTATGGCGTGAAATCCCCTTTCTGGAACGGATATCAGCTCAGCCTTCATTCCAATCCGCCAGGCCGACACCCGCACCAGCAGTGTTGCCGAACCCCCGCCTACTCGCTCGGAGTAGGTCGCATCGGGATCTCACTAATCGGCCCCGTGTGAGCGGGGTGGCCCCGCCCCGCTGCGCACGGTTGAGCTGCCGTTGTGCATCGGCCCAGCCTTTGGGCGGATGGCTCCGTCGATCCGGAGTTGGTTGCCAACCCAAACGGGTCGTCTCCGCAGGTGCGAGGTGCCCGGCTGGTGAGGTCGAGCCGCGGGCCGATGGCACCGTGCAGTTGGCCGTCGCGGAGCTGCGGGTGCGAGGGGTTCGTTGCCTGCGCGGGTGTGCCGATAAGGTGGGCATTGCGGGAACCGAACTGAATGAACTGGCATACTCTGCGGTGAAAGACTGCAGGTCAGGAAGTATCTGCCCCGCGCATGCGGGGATGGCCCTCCCCGACTGCAAGTGCGGCGGGGAAGGGCACGATCTGCCCCGCGCATGCGGGGATGGCCCCTCGCCGAGGTCGAGAGCGGCGTCGCGCCAGTTATCTGCCCCGCGCATGCGGGGATGGCCCCTGCCACTCGGAGAGCCCGATCCGGTCGCCGAAATCTGCCCCGCGCATGCGGGGATGGCCCCAGCGGGTCGATCGTGGAGTAGGGCATGACCATATCTGCCCCGCGCATGCGGGGATGGCCCCCGCGACGACATGAAGAAGCTGAAGGCCACAGGATCTGCCCCGCGCATGCGGGGATAGCTCCCTGCTCGACGACCCGAACGGCGCGAGCGACCAGTCAGCCCGCGTGCGCGGGGGCGGTTCTGAGTTGGCAGAGGGAGCTGTTGGTCGGCTTCGGATCTGCCCCGCGTGTGTGTGGCGGGTGTCTTGCCGACACGCCTTGGTGTGACGCCACGTCAGTAGCGGGCAGCAGGCCACGTGCTTGCGGGCCATTCCGCCGGTGGTTCTCTGGGGCCGTCGGCCTACGGGAGGTCCTGATACAGAACGGGGCTGCGCCCTACTCGGCCTGTGGGCGGTGGCGGAGACCGGTGCGGGGTGGTGGTGGAAGGAGACGGCGATGGTGGTCGGGCCGGACCATCCTCGGAGGCGATAGAGAGGGCTTGGGGGATGTCGTCGGAGGCGGCGGTGGAGGTGCGGAAAGCGATGCGGGAGGCACTGGGCGGGGCGTGGCCCAGGCGGTGGCTGTCCTCGACACGGTTCGGGTGCCGGTGTCGGCGGACAGCGAGTTTCGCCGGTTGCCCTTCGTCGTTGGTGGTGCCGGGGCCGACGGTGAGCCCGCGCGTTGAGGGCGTCATGCGTTCGGCGCAGTGCCTCCGTCAGGCCGTGCGGACGGAGGCGGATCGGGCGGCGTGCGCGGGTTGAGGAGCCTCGGTCATCAAGCGTCGGCCGGCTCGGGTTCCGCGTCCTGGCTTTCGCCACTCGCCGGCGCTGCTGCGGGGGAGGGGAAGGCGAGCTTCGCCATGCGTGCGGAGATCTCCTTCCGGCCTTTCAGCGCGGCCTGCACATCGCGCTTGGGGATCCCGGCCGTCTCCGCGAGTTCCTCGATGTCGCCGTCGAAGAGCGGCACGGCCTTCTCCAGTTCCCTTGCGAGCTCTCCCTGGGCCAGCTCGACTCGCTCCTTGGCCCTGTCGATCGCGGTCAGGGCGGAGGTCTGGCGGTTCTGCCGCTGCCGGAGGTCCTCGCGTTCCTGTTCCTGGCGCCGCTTCAGGGTGGCGCGCCGGTCGATCATCTGCTCGTTCCTGTGTGAGGTCATGGCGCGATCCTGGCGTCCCACCTTGCCCGAGTACAGCACCTTCGGGTGAGCCGCCTCGCGTTGTCGCTCGGCAGAAGGAATACGCGTTCCGGAAGTCCCCGATCACGAGCAGATCGGAAGGCGACGGAGCGACGACCAGGAGGGGAGAGAGGCGATCGAGGAAGAGCAGCGGACACGGACGAGGTGCCGAAGCGAGAGCGAACAAGCAACTAGCCTGATCAAGAACAGCACACCTCTTGCTATCCGCCGTTGATCCCGAAGGAGCGCGCCAGGTGCCCTGCTCCGTCGGCCGCCCGAGCGACCGGTACGTCGTCGGCGCTCCGGTGCGTCGGAACGGCGCCGGGGTCGGGGTCGGGGTCGGTCGATGATCACCCTTCACCCGATCAGTGCGGGCAGCGGCATCGACTACCTGCTCTCCACCGTCGCCGGCGACGACGTGAGGATCGGTACGCGGTTGCTGGCGGCCCACTGGGAGGGTGGCGGTGACACCCCCGGCGTGTGGCTCGGGGCGCAGGCCGCCGAACTCGGCATCGCCGGCCGGCGGGTCACTCAGGAGGCCGCCGACGCCCTCTTCAAGGACGCCCTCAACCCTGTCGACGGCAGTCCCCTCGGCCGGGCCTGGACGCGCTACCCGAGCGCCGACGAGCTCTACGAGCGGTATGCCGCCGCCGAGCCGCAGGCCACCGAGGAGCGGCTGCTCCAGCTGCGGGCGAAGGCCGAGAAGGAGGGCAACCGGACCGCCCGGTGCGGGTGGGAGATGGTGTTCTCCCCGGTGAAGAGCTTCAGCGTGCTGTGGGGGTGCGCCGGTGACGAGGAGCGGGCCCGGCTGGAGGCCGTCGAGGAGCGCGCGTTCCGGCGGGTCTTCGAGCGTGTCGAGCGCGAGGCCTGCATCACCCGGACCGGCCCGACGCCCGCCTCCCAGGTGCAGGTCCGTGCCAGGGGTTTCATTGCCTGCGTGTTCGTCCACCGCAGCAGCCGGGCGGCCGATCCGGCGTATCACCGGCACCTGGCGATCAGCAGCAAGGTGCGGGTGGAGGACGGCCGCTGGCTGGCCCTGGACGCGCGCCATCTGCACCGGATCGCGGTCGCCCTCTCGGAGGCCTACACCGCCGAGCTGGAACGCGAGATGCACGCCGAGTTCGGCATCCGCGCGGGGGCGCGCCAGGACAGCATCCGGCCCGCGAAGCGGCCGGTGCGGGAGTTCCTGGGGGTGCCCCTGAGTGCGGTGCGCGGGTTCTCCCAGCGCCGTGAGGCCACCGAGCGGGCCCTGGCCCGGATGATCGCGCAGTTCACGGTCCGGGAGGGCCGCGCGCCCGAGCGCGCCGAGCAGTACAAGCTGGCCCAGGCCGCCACCCTCGAGTCCCGTCCGGCGAAGACCGCGACCACCGTCGACGGCGAGCGCCGGCAGTGGCGCCGCCGCGCCAAGGCGTACGGCATCAGGCGTCCCGACAAGCTGCTGCGGGCCGCCGCCCGTACCTCCGCCACCCACCCCGCACCGGGCCCCGATCCGATGGTCGTCCCGAAGGCGATCGACGCGGTGCTCGCCGAGCTGGAGAGCCACCGCGCCACCTGGACGCGCGCCAACGTCGAGGCCGAGGCGTGCCGACGGCTCACCGCGCTCGGCGCCCACCTGTTCGACGACTACCACCGGGTCCTCGTCCGCGCCGTCGACGGCGTCCTCAGCCCCGTCCGGTGCGAGCTGCTGACCCCGCCCGACGCGGTCCCCCTCCCCGCCCGGTACGCCCGCTCCGACGACCGTCCGTCGCTGTTCGCCGAGGTCGGCGCCCGGGTGTGGACCTCCCACGGCATCCGGGCCGCCGAGCGGAGCCTTGCCGAGGCGTCCACGACGCCCGTGCCGGTGCACCGCCTGACGACCGGGCAGGTCGACCGGGTGCTCGCGGCCGGCGAGGCCGGGCGCGGTTTCGCGCCGTCCGACGAGCAGCGCGAGGCGGTCCGCCGGATCTTCGGAGCGGACACCCGGGCCATGTGGGTGGTCGGTCCCGCGGGCACCGGCAAGACCACGATCATGCGCCTGGTGAGGGAGGTCGCGCAGGCCCACGGGATCCCCGTCATCGGCCTGGCAGGCGGCCAGGTCCAGGCCGACCTGCTGGCCGCCGAGGCGGGCATCCGGGCGGAGAACATCGCCAGGTGGCGGACCATGTCCGAGCGGTACGGGCGGGGCCTGCGCCACTGGACGCTCCAGCCCGGCACGATCGTCATCGTCGACGAGTCCGGCCAGGCCTCCACCACCGATCTCGCCGCGCTGCTCGGCCAGGTCCGGCAGGCCGGCGGGCGGCTGCTGCCGATCGGCGACCCGCGCCAGCTCGGCTCGCCCGGAGCGGGCGGAGCGCTCGCCGACATCGAGGAGACCGTTCCCGGCGCCGTCGTCCGCCTCACCGAGGTCCGCCGCTTCCGAGACCCGGGCGGCAGGGTCCGCCAGTGGGAGGTCGACGCGGCCCGCCTGCTGTCCATTGGCGACGCCGGCGACGCTTTCGACGCGTACGACCTGCGCGGGCGCATCCACTCCGGCCCGGCCGCCCCGGTCATGCGGCAGCTCTTCGAGGACTGGCGGCGGGACGTCGAGGACGGCCTGACCTCCGTCATGATCGCCGCCACCGTCGCCGCCGTCGCCGAGCTGTCCC
This sequence comes from Kitasatospora sp. NPDC057512, assembly GCF_042802135.1. Lineage (NCBI taxonomy): Bacteria > Bacillati > Actinomycetota > Actinomycetes > Kitasatosporales > Streptomycetaceae > Kitasatospora > Kitasatospora sp. NPDC057512. Next base: position 36,092 of record NZ_JBHVET010000001.1, on the reverse strand, counting down.
GCCTCGCCCGCGAGGACCGCATCGCCCGCGGCCTGGTGGACGACCGGCGTACGGCCGACCTCGGAGACCGCGGGCGTGCCGGCGCGGGCGACATCGTGGTCACCCGCGTCAACGACCGCCGCCTGGCCACCGCCGACCGGCGCCAGTGGGTCCGCAACGGCGACACCTGGAGCGTCGAGGCCGTCGGCGCCGACGGCTCCCTGACCGTGCGCCACCAGCGCACCCGCCGCACCGTCACCCTGCCCCCGGCCTACGTCGCCGACGCCGTCGACCTCGGCTACGCGATCACCTCCGCGCGCTGCCAGGGCGTCACCGTCGACGTCGGCCGCGCCCTGCTCGACACCGGCTGGAACCGCAACGGCGCCTACCCGGCCCTCACCCGCGGCCGCTACGGCAACCACGCCTACCTCGTCACCCAGGAGCCCCCCGACGAGGACAGCGGCGAACCCGGCCACCCGCACACCGCCCGCGAGATCTGGCACGCCGTCGTCGAACGCGACGGCACCCAGCTCTCTGCGAGCGCCACCGCCCGCCGCCAGGAGGAGCGGGCCCAGTCCCTCGCGACCTCCACCAGCCGCCTCGTCCACGTCCTCGACGAACTCAACGCCGAAGCCGCGCAGCAGGCGGTCGCCGCACTGCTCGGAGGCCGCGCCGCCGCCCGCCTGGCCGCCGCCGAGGCCTGGCCCGCCTTGCGTGCCCGGTGCGCGTGCCTGGCCGACGACGGCTACGACACCGACCGGCTCCTGCGCGCCGTCTGGGCGGACGAGCGGGGCAACGAGACCGACCACCGTACCGGCCGGCCGCTGCGCGACCTGGCGGCCATCGTGGTCGCCCGCCTCGACGCCCTGGTCGAGCACCGCGGTGAGCGCTTCCGCCTGCCCGAGGGTGCGCCCCGTCCCGCGACCGCCCCGACCTACTGGGCCCCGCCCTCCGCCCGGCCCGGCGCCGCGCTGTTGGAGGCGATGGGCCTGGTGCTGCCCGACGCCGACCCCGGCGACCGGCGCGTCACCCTCGCCCACGACCTCGCCGCCCACGCCACCGTCCGGGCGGAACGCCTCGCCGCCCGCGCCCGCGCGAACGCCCACACCGGCACCGGCTGGGCGGCCGCCTACGGGCCCGAACCCACGGACGCCGACCGGGCCCGCCCGTGGGCCGACCGGATCGCGGCGGCCGCCGCCTGGCGCGATCTGGCCGGCTTCCGCGCCACCCGCGCCACCGGTGACGCCCCCACCGCCGCGCGCACCGAGCAGCGAGGCCTGTGGCGTGCCGCCCAGCTCCTGCCCGACGAGCAGCAGCACGCCGCCGAACTCGCCGCCACCGGCCCCACCTGGCTCGACGTGCTCGGCCCCGCACCCGCCCCGGCCCACCCCCACCGCCCGCTCTGGGACAGGGCGGCGGCGCTCGTCGCCGCCTACCGCGGCCTGTGGGACCACGGACATGAGACGCAGGCGCTCGGCGACCGTCCCGAGGAGCCGATCCAGGCCGCCGACCACGACCTCGCCCGGGAAGCGGTCACCACCTGGCAGAACCGCCCGGCCCCGACCGTCGTCGACGAGGAGCAGCGATGGTGGGCCACCGCACGCGGACGGGCCGCCCGCATTGAAGCGGCCGAGGCCGCCGACGCGCTGGCCGCCGTCCACGCGGTCCGGCGCCTGGCCGCCCGCGCACAGCAACAGGCCGACGACGAGCGGGTCCGCGCCGCCGCCGCGGGTCGGACGGCCGCCACCGACGACCAGCGCGCCCGCGCAGCCGCCCTGCAGGCACGGGCGGACGCGCACACCGTCCTGGCCGGCCGGGCCGCCGACGCGCTCGCCGCCGCCGAACGGCGATGGGCCCGTACTGCCCCCGACGGCCTGCGGGCCAGGGCCGAAGCCGGCCGCGGCCGGGCCGCCGAACAGCTTCGTACCCGGCAGCCGGCCGAGCCTCCCGACCGGCAGCGCCCTGTCCCGGCCGGCCTTCCCGCCTGGCGGGAACGGCCGTTCGGTGGCTGGTCGGACGCCGAACTCGGCGCGGCCCTGCGGACTGCCCTCGACCGCGCCGCGCGCCTGGACCGGGCCGCGGCCGACGCCGAGGACCGTGCCGCCCGTGCCGAGGCCCGGATGCGCGACGGCGGCCGCATCGACCAGCAGGTCCGGGCGCTCGTCGCCCGCGTCACCGGCGCCGCCCGGCTGCGGGCGGCCGATGCCGTACTCGCGGACCTGACCCGGCGCCGGGCTCACCTGGCCGCCGAACTCGCCGCCGCCGACCCGTCCGGCCGTCCCGCGTTCCCGGGCGGGGAGCGCGAAGACCTCGTCGAGCTGCGGCGCACCCGGCAGGCGGAGTTCGAGGCCCTGCTCCAGGCCGAGCACCACCACCGGCTCCTCCGCGCCCAGGCGCTCGCCGACATCGGCGACCCCGCCGGCGTCGAGGCCGCACTGGACCTGTGGGCACGGGTCGGCGGCTCCGCCGAGGCCTACCGCGACCACCTGCGCCGGATCGCGGACCAGGACGCCCGGCACCACCACCGCACCGCCCACGAGTACCGCGACCGGGCTGCTCGCCTGCGCGTGCGGGTCGGTGCCCTGTGGGAGGAACAGCAGGCGCGTACGGCGATGCCGGCCGGCGAGCGCGCACGCGAGGCGGCCGAACGCCTGCCCGCCGTCCGGCGGCGCCGGGCCGAGAAGCGGGAGACCGCCGTGCGCCGGCAGGCCGGGCTGCGTGGTCCGCAGGCGGTGCACCGGTACTGCGAACGCCTGCCGCTCGACGGTGTCCCGCCCTCCTACTGGCGGTAGTGGTGCCCCCGGCCGGCCGTTGACAGCCGTGAACCCTAGTCGGACTCAGACCGTCCCCAGGTCATTGCCTCGGTGTACCGACGGTATGAGAGGGTGTTCTGCGAGTCTTGGGCGATTCTTGTAGTCCTTGAAGGGACTGGTTCCCGCGAAAGCGCCCGGAAGGTGGGCTTCCCCCGCGAGAACTCCGCGACCTGCAAGTCCGTGTCCGCACCGAGCAGCAGACACCCGAGTGGAAGGCCCGCTACACGGTCCGCTCCGGTATCGAGGGCACCATCGACGAGTTCGCCCACGGACACGGCATGTGCCGCTGCCGCTACCGAGGCCAGCCGAAAGCCCACCCGAAGCACGTACTCAGAGCCATCGCCGTGAACATCGAACGGCTCAGCGGCCGGCCAGTCACCGGCGAAGCCCCGTCACCGCGACCGCCGACCGCCTTCCGGACCTTCCTGGACGAGAACGACGTCGCCCGGCCGAAGTCCTGGCGAACCCTTGGCACTTGAGCCCGATCAACCAAGATCCCCGACAGAGTCAAGCCAGGAGGGCTCACGCGTTCGGGACAACTCACGCGTTCCACAGTTCGGCGAGCAGCGCCTGCACGAGGGGGTTCGAGCTCGTGGGATGCGCGCAGAAGTAGTTCTTGAACTGCACCGCGATGTTCTTCGCCTCCGTGCGGATTGCCGGAGGGTCGTAACGCGCGTACTTGTAGACCCACATGACGTAGAGCGCCGCGCGAGCGAAGCCGCTGCCGGGTTCGAACGTCGCGTCCATGCCGTTGTTGACGGCGGGAGCGCCCGTCCACGCGGTGCACGTGGCGTGGCCGGGGTCACCCGGCTCGTTGTGTCGGCTCTCGTGGTTGAACAGGTACAGCGAGTGGACGTACGGAGCGGCCACGGTAGGTGTCGCCGGGTTGTTCCACCACGTGGTGAACGTGCGGTTGAGGTTGATCACTCCGCCGCCCGCCATGTTGAGCGGGGTGTCCAGCGAGACCCGGACCGTGTGCGTGTTCAGCCGCACCTGCTCGTAGGCGGTCGCGGCCGTCCCGTAGGGCAGCGGCTGGGAGAACCGCTGGTGGCGTAGGACGTCGAGCTTGGCGATGACGGCGGTGCGCGACGGGTTCGGGGAGGTCTGGTCGAAGGGAAAACCGGGATACGAGGCCCACTGCTGGGTCGGGTCGCCGGAGGTGCCGTCCACCCAGTAGAACGTGAAGTCTCCGAGCACGCGGCCGATCTCCGCCGGCGAGGGTGGCGTCTGGTACAACGCCCCCAGGTCAGCGAACACGCGTACGGTGACGTTCTGCTTGAGGCGCTCCTTCGAGGCGGTGATCACATGTGTACCGGGTGACAGTGTGACGGTCGGCGAGCCCGTGCCGAGCGCGCCGTCGATGCTCGACTGCCAGGCGATGCCGTCGCTGTTCCAGGACGGCCCGGTCGCGTTGAGGATGTTCGCGTCGAGCGAGGTGGTCTCGCCGCTGACGAAGCGCTCTCCTTCGAGCGGGCCATTGATGTTCATGGACCCGCCGAACCACGGGGACATGCTGATGCCGGCGTGGTTGAAGTTGTACCCGAGGCCCATCCGCTTCACGACGCTGCCGCTGAGCGAGAGCGTCCACAGGTAGGAGAAACCGTCCTCCTCGTTCGCCACGAAGTAGAAGAGGTTCTCCGACGGTGAGTGGCACAGCCCGCCGAACACGCGCAACCCGGCGCCGAAGAGCTTGGTCACGGTGCTGCTCGTCTTGACGGAGTAGAACCAGGTGAAGTTGTCCTGTGTGATCAGTGCGTAGAAGGTGTCGCTCGCCTGCACGTAGGTCAGGCCGACGGCCACGCCGAGGGCGATCGTGAACAGTTCGCTGGCCTGCCCGCTCATGGTGATGCGGTAGAGCTTGACGGATCCGTTGACGTTCGAGAGCGCGTAGAAGCAGTCGTCCGCGCCGTGGTAAGCGATCCCGCCGGTCATGTTCTGGCCGGTCGGGCCCAGGATCTCCAGCGCTCCGGCCGTGTTGATGCTGCACAGGAGCGGGCCCTCGGGATTGGTCGGCGCCACGGTGTAGTAGAGCCGTGTCGCCGGCTTGTACGTCAGCCCCGCCAACTGCCGCGCCGGGGTGATGGGCTGGTTCTTCACCGTGCCCTGGATGTCGATGGTGGTCCAGGTGGGATCGGTACCCGGGTACTGGGAGCCGATCGTGTACATGTCGATCATGCGAACCGCCGCTTGCCTAGAGGATCGCCGTGCGGGCGAAACTGCCGCAATGCGGACAATGCTGGCACGGGTGTCGGGGCAGGTGTGCGAGGCACGAACGTTTACCCGGGTGACGCAGGGCAGCCCCGCGTCGAAGGTGTTGGGCAGCCCCAACGGCGGTTCGGCGACGACGCGGTCGTCACCGGTTCTACCCGGGCAGTCTCGGATCGACGTACTCGATCACTGTCAGGCGTGCTCGGCCGCCAGGTCCGCAACCCACCCCGAGACCGTCTCTGCCCCGACGGTCTCCGCCCAGCGGACCTCCCGGCCGGGGTGGGCGGTGCATTCCAGCCGGGCGAGGAAGCCGCCCTCCGGCAGCTGCTCAAGTACGGCCGAGGGCTCGGTAGCGCACCGGCCGTGCCGCGCGGTGGCGCGCAGTCGGGCGGCGGCCAGCGCGGACAGGTGTTGGAGCGGAAGGGTGGTGGCGGTCCGGCAGCTGTTGCATTCCAGCAGGTGCCGCACTGCCGGTCCGTTGTTCCAGAAGGTCCGCCAGAGGCCGTGCCGGGAGTGCTCCGCCTGGTTGCAGCTCGCGCACGCCGGCCCGCGGACGAAATCGTGCGAGGGCTCGTGGCAGTGGTCCCAGACGGCAGCCTGCCGCAGGCCACACACCGCGCAGAGGTAGCCGTCTGCGCGCGTCGCCCGCCGCCGCTCGCTGGTGTACCGCACGCCCCGCATCGAACCCCCGTACAACGGGTGTTCGCCGCCGGCGCAGGCGGGGCACTGGGTGATCCAGCCGTCCGCGCCGGACGACCGCCACTCGTACTGCTGGGCCCGGTTCGCCATCATGCCGCACCCGGCACACCGCCGCGCCCGCGCAAGCAACGCCAGGTGCCCGGCACGCCACCGGTCCAGGACATCCGCCCACTTCGAGGGGATGCTCCACACACCGGCCCGGCGGCGGACCACGTCCATGACGACGACTCCCGCCACCACCAGCGGGTCGCGCCCGTCGAGTTCCCGGACGGCCCCGAGCAGGAGCCGGTTGACCTCCTTCACGGCCAGGCGCTGCGCCGCAGGGGCGAGTCCGGCGTCGAGGAGTTCGGTTGCGGGCGCGCGGCGGCGGGCCCGCGCGGCTCGGTCGACGAGTTCGCCCTGGACGGCCAGGCGCCAGTTGTCGTCGAACCGGCAGTCCCGACTCAGCTCCGTCCACGGCAGCCCCAGCGGAACGAGTCGGCCGGGTGCGGCTGCCACCGCCGCGAGCTCCCGCAGAGCCCCTTCGAGCTGGGCCTGGTCGACGTGCCACACCCCGCTGCGCTTGACGCCGGGCAGAGCCGCGGCGCCCAGGTACATGTGGCCGGTGTCACGAACGAAGTCGGGGTGGAGGCTGTTGGCGGCGAAGCGCAACGCGGGCGCGGTGAGCACGGACGCGGCCGTCGCTCGGGCAGCGGCGAGGGATATCAGCACGTGGGCAGGGTGCCAGAACGTACTGACACACCACCTCGGAGGAACCATGGGAGTGTCGAGCCGCCATCACCAACCACTTGCTGTCCTGGTGCCCCCGCCGATCGGGCCAGCTGGCAAGGTCCCGGGCGAGAGAACCCGGGCAGCGCGGACATCGGCCAGGAGCTGGTTGTGGACCTCTCGGTAGTGGGGGAGGGCTCCATGAGGCAGCCCGTGCCGGTGAGCTCAGTCGACGGCGGGAAGGAGACGGAGATCGCCGACCTGACGGGCCTCCACCTTGGCCTTCTTCTGCCGCTGTGCCACGAGCTGGTCCCTGTAGGCTGCGGCGGCTCGCTTGTACGCCTTGACGAAGTCGGGGTGGTCGAGGTGGTGTTCCTTCGGCATGAGGGTGATGGCTGCGACGAAGTCTTCGGGGCTGCGGTAGGGCGCAACCATGGGGCTGAGCCGCTCCAGCGGGCGCAGCGGGGCCAGGACGGGCAGGGTGTCGCTGGACCGTTGCCGGGCGCGGGCCTCGGGTGAGGTCGTGGCCATGAGGTCGGCCAGGCGCCGGGCGGGCTCTGTGGGGGCGGGCTCGGGGACGGCGGTGAGGTCATCGGGACTGCTCGTCATCGTGGGGCGTGGTGCCCGGGATGGGTGGATCAGCTGCAGGCTGTCGTCCACGACGATCCATTCGGCCTGCTGGTCCTCGCCCCAGCGGGCGAGGCGATCCAGGGTGCGTCGGGGGCGGGGCGACGGCGGATGGTGATCAGGGCCGAGCGCCAGGTGCCGGCGGCGCGGAGCCAGGCGAGTCGCCAGCAGCGCTCGCCGACATCGGCGATCCCGCCGGCCTCGACGCCGTACTGGACCTGTGGGCACGGATCGGCGGCTCCGCCGAGGCCTACCGCGACCACCTGCGCCGGATCGCGGACCAGGACGCCCGGCGCCACCACCGCACCGTCCGCGAGTACCGCGACCGGGCAGGCCGCCTTCGCCTGCGGATCGATGCCCTGCGTGACGAACAGCGGGCGCGTGCGGGGATGCCGGTTGACGAGCGCGGACGTGAGGCGGCCGATCGCCTGCCCGCCGTCCAGCGGCGCCGGGCCGAGAAGCGCAAGACCATCGTGCGGAGGCAGGCCGGGCAGTGTCGGCGGGCGGCGGCGCACCGGTGCCGCGAACGCCTCCCCCTTGACGGCAACGGGCCCTCATACCGGCCGTAGCAGCGCTTCCAACCGGGGGAATGCGACTCGCGGGCCGCATTCCCCAGGCCGGTTCAGCCCGCCAACGCGGGCACGGGAGTCAGACCGCGGCGTGTGGTGCCCGCTGTGACCGCCCGTTGAACCGCACCGCCGCTGCCAGGTGCGGCGGCATCGTCGGCGTGCCGGTTCCGGCGGGCAGCACGATGCCGGCGGTGGCGGCCAGTCGGCCCGCGTGGACGGCGGCGGCCAGGGCGAGGGTGTCCAGGCACGCGAGGTCGCTGGGCCGGAAGCGGCCGGAGGCGCGAGCCGCTTCTGCGAGGGCCCTCGCCCTCTCCGCGACCTGGTGGTAGGTCCGGGCTCCTGCGGCGGGGCCGTCGGGTAGACCGACCGGGGGAATGTTCCTCCAGGCCGCCCGCAACGCGGCCACCCGGGGGTGCCGGGAGCCGCGCAGGTGGCCGCCCATCTCGGTCGCCGTCCACGCGCTGAGCGCGTCCGCGACCAGCAGGGAGCCGCCGCTCGCGCCCTGCCTGGTCGCGTACGGGGCGTGCCGGGCGGTGGGCGGGGGCGGGGTGAGGCCGGCGGCGGGCGCGATCCGGCGGGTGTGCTCGTCCGCGGCCCGTGTGACGGCGTCCAGCGCCGCCACGTCGGCGCTGCGGAACCGGCGCGCGGTGCGGGCGGCGTCGGCCAGGGAGCGGGCCGCCCTCGCCAGCCGGGCGTAGGCGCGTGCCACCGGCGCCGGTGCGACGCCGGGGCGCGGGATCCCCTGCCAGGCCCTGCGCAGCGCGGCGACGCGCGGATGGGCGGAACGCGCGAGCCGGCGGCCCATCTGTGTGCCGGCCCAGGCGGCGAAGGCCGCGGCGACCCGGTCGGCCCCGTCGGCCAGCACCGCGCGCCGGTCGGCCCGCTCCGCCTTGGCCACCGCCGCGACCTCGGCGTCGAGTGCGGCCAGGCGCCGGGCGGTGGCGCGGTCGACGGGACGGCCGAGGACCCGTGCGGCCAGCGTTCCGGCCCGCCGGGACAAGGTGCGCAGCGCGGTCCAGGCGGGCGTGCCGCCGTAGCCGCGGGTGGTGAGGTCGTGGGCGAGGTCGGCCGCGTGGCGGGCGACCGACCGGCAGGCCGCGGCGCAGATCCCCCGCAGGAGACGGGTGGCCCGGTACTCACCGCCGGCGAGCACCGTCTGCTGCCCGACGGCCTCCTTGACGGCGGCCCAGGCCCCGACGGCCGCCGCCTGGACCGACTGGACCTGTGCCCACTGCGGCAGCGCCAGCCACCACTCCGCGCGGGCCCGTACGGTCTCGATGGCGGAGGTGAGTTCGGCGAGGGCCTGCTCGGGCGGGAGCCCGGCGTGCGCCGCGTCGTCGGGGGCGGGCTCGTGCCGGACGTCCCGCGGGGCCGCTGTCAGCACACCGAGGCGGTCCCGCAGGAGCGCGGCCTGCTCCTGCGGTATGTCGGCGGTGAGTGCCAGCGCGTCGGACACCCAACCATCGTCGGAGGAACGGATCTTCGGGGCGGCGGCCCCGTCGTCCTCGGCCCGGGCCATGCCGTCGTCGTCGGGCCCCGTGTCCAGGCCGTGCAGGGCCGCCTCGTCGTCGGCCCGCTCGCGTTCGCGTTCCCACCTCTCGTGGTCGCGGACCTGGACGTCCCAGAGGTCGCCTTCCTTGACGAGCTGTTCGTAGAGCGAGGTCGGGGCGTTCGGTCCGGTCATCGCGAGGTAGGCGTCATGGGGCCGGAACGCCCCGCCGCCGGTCATGAGCTCCTCGGACTCCTCGCCGCGGTGGACCCAGAGGGACTCCTCTTCGGAGCCTCGCCGGTAGGCGCGCACGTAGGTGCTCCCACCGACTCTCCGGAACTCGACGATCTCGTACACCGGGTCGTCGAAGACGCTGTAGGGCGGTTCGGCGGGCTCGGGTGGCATCAGGTCCATACCTTTCTTCGTGGGTTGATCCGGGTCCTCCTCTGGGGCGGCCGGCTTCCACCGGACCTCGGCGGGCGGGCAGGGTGTCGTCGGATCCGGTGTACTACAGCGGCGGCTCGTCGCTGTTCAGCTCGGCCGCCAGGGCCGGGCTGGGGTGTTCGCGCTCGCGGGTGCCGAGGCCGCCGGGCTCCTCCAGCCACTGCCGCAGGGTCTCCTCGTCCGGACCGCCCCAGGGCCGGGAGACCGGGTCGGCGTGCCCGTTGGCGCACTTCGGACGGCGGGTGGTCGGGAGGAGGTTGTTCGCCGTGATCAGCCAGTCCGCCTCGGCGGTGTCGCGGCCCGGACTGGGGCAGGTGTAGGAGCGGACCCATCCGATCTGCAGCGCGAGGAGGACCTCGATGACGTCCTCGTGCCGGTGCCAGCAGGGCGGTACCGAGGCCCGGGCCTCCGGGTTGACCTCCACCAGCCAGCGCAGCCAGTGGCCCAGCTCCTCCAGCCGGAAGCGTCGCTCCTCCGGCTCCATGTCGCGCAGGACGATCCGCGGCACGGGCGCCGGGTCGGGTTCGGGGACGTCCGCCCATGGATCGGCCGGGTCCAGGCCGTCGTCGGTCAGGTCGGTGTAGGTCTCGGACACGGTGTTCTCGTTTCGTCAGGAGGGCTTGTCCAGCGGGACCGCGACGGTGGGAGGATGGCCTGGCCTCGGCGGGATCACCAGCGGCACCGGGTCCGCGGTGGCGGAGAGGGGCGGGAGGGGCCTGCGGGCGAGGAGCTCGATCAGGTCCGGGTCGGCGTAGGTGCGGCGGAGCTTCACCCGCACCGGGCGCTGGTTGCCGTAGACGGCGATCGCGGTGAAGTCGGGCAGCTCCCGCAGTACGTGGGTGGGGGCGAGGTCGGTCTCGACCAGCTGCTCGGAGGTGGAGCTGCCGCCGCCTCCCCTGCTGGTGGACTTCCTCTTCACCAGCGCCCGGCCGAGCAGGTTGGTGAAGGCCTTCAGCGTCTCGGGGTCGGCGTTGCCGGGCAGCAGCATGCGCAGGCCGGAGGCGTTCATGACGGTGTTGGCGGCCTCGCGGCCGAGCACGCCGATCAGCTGGCTGAGGTCGTGCCACACGGTCAGCACGGTGATGCCGATGCCGCGTCCGACGGTCAGCAGCCTCGGCAGGGCCTTGTAGCGGAAGCAGTTGCCGGCCTCGTCGATGACGAGGCCGAGCGCGGGGTCGAGGGGGCGGCCGGTGCGCTGGTAGCGGGCCTGGGCGGCGTGGACGATGCTCGCGGTGATCGCGGTCAGCAGCGGCGCGAAGCGTTCGCCGTCGGCCTCGCTGGCGATCAGGCAGACGGTGGCGCACCGGTCGAGGACCTCCTCGGCCGTGAAGTCGCTGGCCGCGGCGGTGGCGCGGACCTCCTCGTCCGCGTACACCTTGGTGATCACGCTCAGGGTGAACCTGATGCTCCCGACGCCGTCGGGGTGCAGGGCGAACGCGGCGGCGTAGTCGTCCGCGACGTCGGGGTGGCCGCCGTCGACCAGGATCTCGCGGACCTCGTCCACGGCGTCGTCGGCGAGCGCGAGCCAGCGCCGGAACGTGGTGATGTCCCCGCCGGCGAGGTTGGCGGCCAGCAGCACGCCCTTGACGACGGCCTTGGCCTGGTCGACCCAGGGGCCGGACCGCGGGTCGCCCGCGGTGGAGGCGGCGTCGGCCAGCCAGCCGGCCATCCGGTCGGCGGCCTTGGCGTCCGCGCAGTAGTCGACGGGGGACCAGCGGGCGGTGGGGCGGTCGGGCAGGCCGGCCGGGGCGACGACGTGCACCGGGCCCAGGGCCGCCCGCCGCGCGTACACCACGTCGAGGTCGGCCGCCTTGACGGTGGTCATCACGCAGGGGCCGTACCACTCGGCGGCGATCGGCAGCACCAGCCCCGTGGTCTTGCTGCTGCCGGGCAGGCCGAACACCGTCGCGCTGATGTTCTCCTTGGCGGCGAGGATCCAGTTCCGGCGGCCCTTGCTCCGGCCGAAGGCCATGCGGTTGCGACGCAGGCCGGGCTCCTCGGCTACCCGGAGCCGACGTTCGGTCGCCCGGCCGCCCCAGCGGGCGCCATCGGTGCCGGGGTCGGTGCCGCGGCGCATCCACAGCCACGTCCCGCCCGCGACCGGGCCAGACCAGATCAGCACCAGCAGTGGCCACCACAGCCAGCCCGATGGTGCCGGAGCGAAGGCCGCGCCCGGGCCGCGCAACGGCCAGGTGACGGCGGCGAGGCCGGCGCCGCCGACCAGGCAGCAGGAGTGCCCGGTGAGCAGGGCGGCGGCCTGGGCGGCGAGCACACCGGAGGCCAGCAGCCACAGCACCGCGGCGCCGAGCACGGTCGCGGCCCAGGTCGGCTCGGAGCGCTGGTCGCCCGTCACAGGGCCATCCGCTCGTCCGTGTGGTACAGCTCCTTCTCCTTCTCGGTGAGGTGGAGCTGGACCGGATAGGCGCCGGAGCGGCCGGGCATCCACAGGCCCCGCCCGGCGTGCGCGCGGCCCCAGCCGGAGACGAGCTCCACCTGCGGCTCGGTGAGGCCCACCGCGTCCCGGATCGCGCCCAGGGAGCGGACGTCCTGAGCCATCGTGATCTTGGTGTCGAACGACGAGACCATGTGCTGGGCGATCATCACGGCCTCGGACCCGGCCGGGCCGACCGCCTCGAAGTCCGACAACCGGTGGGTGGCGGCGAGGTCGAAGACCCCGTCGGCCCGGTGCAACCTGAGGTCGGAGTCGAGCTTGCGGATCACCGTGGCGCCGCCGACCTGGAGCGCGCGCCACAGCTCGTCCCTGACGACCAGGCGCTGGGGCCCGCCGGGCTGGTCGATCGCGGCCTGGGTCCAGCTGGAGATGCACATCATGATCATGGCGACGGTCTCGTCGCCGTAGGCGCGGGTGCGGGAGATGTCGATGCTGACCATCGGCGCGGACCAGTCGATGCGGCTGGTGGAGGTCTCCGCCGTGCTGAACAGGTCGCCGACGTGCCCGTCGAGCATGGTGGCCAGCGCCGCCCGGGACGCCCTGGTCGCCTCCCGGGTGGCCTGGATGTCCTCGCCCCGGATCCGCAGTTCGCGCGCCATCCCGGCGCTCGGGTCGCGCAGGGCGGCGTGCACGGCCCGCAGCGTCGGGGTGGCCAGCACGGTGTTGCCGCTCAGCTGGCCGGTGACCTCCTTGATCGCGGCGGAGATCGCCTCCGTCTCCTCCGGCGTCAGCGGCCTGCGCATCTGCAGTTCCAGCAGCGTGCACAGCAGGCTCAGGCGGCGCCGGTGGATCTCCGTCAGGCGCTCGCGCCACTCCACCGGGTCGGTGACGCGCTCCAGCCCGTCGCCGAGCGAGCCGGCGTCCAGAGGGTTGACGCGCCCGGGCAGGCCGGGGCCGAGCTCCAGCGGTTCGCACCCGAGCCAGCGGCACACCCGCCCGTACTCGCCCTTCACGTCACCGGCGATCAGCACCTTCACCCCGAACGCCGCCAACCTCGTGGACAGCGCCTTGATGAGAGCGCTCTTCCCGGCTCCCATGGTGCCGGTGACCAGCACCGCCGGATTGGAGACGATCCTGTGCTGGACCCACGCTCCCGGGTGCATGGAGAACTGCCGGCCGGTCAGGACGTCGTGGCCGATGTAGGCGCCGACCGCGGGCAGGGCCGAGCCGCCCCCGAAGGGGTAGAGGCCGGCGAGGTTGTAGGTGTCGCAGCGGTAGACCTCGGGGGCCGCGACCCGTACGGCCCTCCCGGCGTGGGGGCCTGGCCACCCCAGGACCGGCGTCGGCGCCGCGGCGGCCGGCCGCTGGTGTGCCCGCCGCCCGCGCTGGGCCGGAACCGGCGCCGGTCCGGTCGTCAGGACGTCCGGCAGGCCGATCGAGGGCAGGTCGGTCTCCCCGCGGCGCCTCCAGTCGCGCAGGCGGCCCATCAGATCACCGCCCGCCGCTTCACCGGCAGACCCAGGCCGAGCGGCAGCGTCGCCGCGAAACCCGAGTCCTGCGCGGCGTAGAGCTCTCGCAGGCGAAGGCCGGAGGTGTACGCGTCGCGCTTCAGCCGGGCGGTCGCCAGCGCCAGCTCGCCGGGCTCGTCGACCGTCACGGTGACCACACCGGTGAAGCGCGCGATGCCGTGGCCCGCCGTGCGGGCGTGGTCCTGGTCCTGGGTGTCGACCAGCGCCTTGCGCTCGTCCAGGGACTCGATCCGCCCGCCCCGTGCGCGCACCCGGCGCTTGACGTCGGCCTTGGTGCGCTCGCGGCTCAGCGTGGCCCGGGCAGTACGGGCACCGAGGCACTCGTAGGTGAGGGAGACACTCCGCCGGGCGTTGCCGGAGGCGCTCATCAGCGGGGTCAGCACGCTCGCGTACACCCGGCCCTCGGGCCAGCCGTAGACCTCGAAGCTCGCCGAGACGCCGCTGTCGTGCCGGTAGCGGCCCCAGTGCTGCTCGGCCGCGGCGGGGCCGGCGGCCGACTCGTCCACGCCCGGCGGTGTGCCGGCCCACCCGGGTGCGCACGCGGCCGCCGCGTGGGCGGCGAGCACGGGCGCCTCGCCCGGGTCGTAGGCGGTGCGGATCACCTCGGCGATCTGGCCGACGGTCAGCGTGGCGACGACCTGGAGGTCGGCGGCGGCGATCGCGCCCTGCATCGCGAGCAGCTCGCGCACCAGGACGGCGGTCGCCCCCAGGGTGCCGCCGCCGGAGCTCCTGATGTCCTGGCGGACCCGGGACGCGGCCAGGGTGACGGTCAGGTAGGTGCGGCGGGTGGACGCCGCGGGCGCCGCCTCGGCGGCGAGAGCGGTGACCAGGTCGTGGGCCGCCGCGGGCGCGCCCCGGTCGAGGTGGCCGGTCGTCCAGGCCATCAGCGCGGTGCCGTCCTCGGGAGCGGACCGGTCGGTGACCGAGATCCGCACGATCGGCCCGCCCTCGACGCAGTGCCCCCGGAGGAAGCCGCCCCAGCCGGAGACCCGGGCGTTCACCCGGGCGGTGTCGGCGAGCGCGATCCCGGGGTAGCGCACCTCCATGATCGCCGAGTAGTGGCCCTGCAGCGGGTCGTGGACGACCCCGATCTCACGGCCGGCCCCGGTGGGCACCGTGAGGAACTCCAGGCGGGCCAGCACACCCGGCAGGTCCGTACGCCGCGAACCGTCCGACCGCCGGGGCGCGAACGCACCACTGAAGAACATCGTCTGCCTCCTGACGACAGCAACCTCGAACCGGACCGCGAGGACCGCCCACTCCGCCGCGGTCAGGCCGTACACCCGCAGGTAGACCGCCGCGAGCAGCAGCAGCGCGACCGGCACGGCGACGATCTCGCCCGCCCACGCGTGGGTGTAGACCGGCAGCATCGCGACCAGGCCCGCACCGGTGACCGTCACCAGGCCGCCCAGGCTCAGCTCGCCCAGGTACGGGCCGCGCTCGCGCTGCCAGCCGCCGTACGTCGCCGGCTCCTCGGGGGACGTCACGTTCCCTCACCTCCTGGTGGCGGGTCGGCCGGCAGGGGCTGGACCGGTGCCGGGGTCGGGCGGGTGGAGGCCGTCGGGACGTCCGTCGGGCCGGGCTGCGGGGGAGCAGGCGGCGCGGGGACCTGCGGCGGGCGGGCCGGGGCAGGACGCGGCGTACCGGGAGCCGGAACGGGCGGCGCCGCGACCGTGCCGGGGCGCGTGGTCGACGACCGGGCGGGGGCCCGACCTGGAGACGCAGCGGCCGGGGCCCCCGCGGTGCCCGGCGACCCGGCCGGGGGAGAGGCCTCGCCGGAACGGCTGGGCGGCAGGTTGACGGATCCGCCCATGTCGCGCCCGGAGCTGAGCCCGGCGTGCGCGGCCATCGCGTCCAGGCCGCCGGAGGCCAGCTCGGTGCCCGCCTTCGCGCCCTGAGCGGCCATCAACCCGGCCATCACCGCGCGACTGGCCGAGGAACGCGGGCCGCCGTCCGCCTTGCGCCGGTCGGCGTCGTCCGACTCCAGCGCCCTGGCCAGAGCCGGCCCCGGCGGCGCCGCGCCGCTCCCGGACGGAACCCCGCCGCCGCGGCCCCAGATCGCCGAGGCCGCGGTGCCGCCGACCGCGCCGATGATGCCGCCGGCGACCGACCCGCCGCTGGAACCCCCACCGGCGAACGGCATGAAGCGGGCGGTCACCGGCCAGGCGACGGCACCGACGCCGACGACCAGCAGGCCCCCGACGACGCCCGTGACGGTGGTGGCCGCGCCGACCATGCCCTCCCCGATCAGCAAGGTGATCACGACGACCGGCTTGATCATGACGATCGAGTACACGGCCTTGCGGGCGGTCGGCGCCCACTGCCGGGTGAACTCGCTGATCGCCCCGGCGGCCGACACGGGGAACGCCACGACGAGGAGGTCGAGGGCGTCGTGCCGGAAGATGAACTCGATCCACATCAGCCCGGCGACCAGGCATCCGACGACGCCCAGCACCAGCAGCCAACCGATCTCGGAGACGGCGTCCATCCCGGCGAACAGGCCGCTGATCCGGGCGACGAACTGGTCGGTGGTCTGGCCGGAGGAGCGGATCATCCAGGTGGAGACGTCGTCGGCGGCCCAGATCAGGGTTTGGGTGACGGTGTACATGGCCGCGCAGCTCAGGCCCCACTCGACCAGGCCCGTGACGGCGGTGGCGATCCCCTTGCCCTCGTGCGAGACGCAGGTGCGGGTGACCTCCACGCACAGCAGGATCGTCGCGATGATGGCGGACAGCTGGAGCATCAGGGCGAGGGTGTCCGAGATCCCGTCAGCGTCCAGGTCCACGACGGACCCCTCCAGGACCGCCTTGGCCATCTCCCCGAGCACCCACTTCGCCGAGCTGGAGAAGGTGTGGGCGAGCCGGCTGGTGCCCTCGTCGGCGATCGCGGCGCCGGGGTTCTTCAGGGCGGCGGCGAGGCTGTGCTTGGCGCCGACCATGCAGTGGGTGCTGTTGGTGTGCTGCTGGCACCACGCGGCCATCTCCTTGTCGGCGTTCTCGCAGTAGACCTCCATCCCGGGCAGGGGCAGGAGATCGGCGTCGCAGTACTTGTGCTTGAAGGTGGCGTACACGCAGGTGGTGAGCGGGTCGCCCCTCAGCCCGAGGGCCTGGCAGCCGCCCTCGTCGAGCGGTACACAGCCGCCGCGCGCGTCCATCTGCTCGGCCGGGGGCTTCGGTTGCGGACCGGTGGCGGCCGGCTTCTCGGGCTGCCCGACGGGCCGGGTGTGCGCGGGGCAGGGCGTTCCGGTGATGGCGCCCGGGACGGGAACCGGCGGGGGCGCGGCGGCGAACGCGGCGGCGGGCCCGGTCAGCGCGGCCAGGACGAGAACCAGGGCCAGCATTGCGCGCCGCACGCTAGTGCTGGTAGGCAACGGGCCTCCAGCCGGCCGCGTCAGCCTGCGCGGTACCCGGATCCTCGACGACCGGGGATTGCGTGACCTTCTTTTCGATCAGGTGCCAGTCGCCTCCGTTCCACACCACCGGGGCGGCGATGGCGAAGACGCCGGTGCCGTGTTGGATGCCGCTGACGGTGGGAGTCTGGGTGGTCAGCAGCCACACGTCGACGGCGTCCGCGCTTACGGGAGTTGCCTGGTAGGCGCGGACCTGGAGGGCGATGAAGTCCGAGCCGGTGCTGCCCCCGGCTTCGGGGAGGCCGAGCAGGCGCCGCCAGTCCCGGGCGTCCGCGATCGCCAGCGAGGTCAGCTTGAAGAAGTTCTCGTCGCCCTGGCCGGCCATCACCATCATCTGCGCCGGGGCCGCGTCGGGGCTCAGCAGGTCGCGGGCCTCGGTGTAGTGGGCGGCCGCGGACACGGCACCGGCCAGGGTGTGCGGGTAGCCGACCGGGATGCCCTGCTCGACCCGGGCGGGCGCGGGCAACGGCACCGCATCCACCACCGTGGACGGGCTCGCGGACGGAGGCACGGCGGCAGCCGAAGCCGTGGCGGGGGCGGCAGCGCCGGCCCCCGGTTCGGGCCCGGTCTGCCAGAGCAGGACGGCGACCGCGCCCGCGGCGGCGGCCGCTGCCAAGGCCGCCCCGGTGGCCAGCCTGCGCAGGGCCCGGTGCCGACGGAGCTCGACGGAGTACACCTCGTCAGCCCTTCAGGCTCGCGCCGAGGTAGACGATCGGCCAGGCCAGCCCGATCACGACGGCCGCCCGGAAGCATTTCGGCATGCCGGCCTTGCCCCGCGCACTGACGTCCGGCTTGTCCGAGATGCTGCCGAACGAGTCCATCGCGGCGCACGCGCACAGCGCGCCGACCACCAGGGCGAGGCAGATCCCCATCGTCCAGTTCACGATCGTGGTCAGCGCGCTGCCGACCTCCCCGGTTGGGACCTGCGGGGTGAAGTTCTTCCCGATGTCGTAGAACGACCCGCTCGGGGCGGCGGTGGGGTCATTGAGCGGCAGGGCGGTCAGCCGGGCCGCCGGCAGGGACGTAGAGGTCGTCATGCGAGGGGTCCTCCGGAGTGGCGGCCGTCCCGGCCGGGGCGCGCAGCGGGCCCCAGGACCTCTCGGCCGTGGTGATCAGGGTGTCGGTCAATTGGGAGCCGGCCGCCTCGAACCGGCGGCTGAGCCGGTCGGTCCGCAGGGCGTGCGCCCGCCAGGCGGGGCAGTGCGGCACCCGGACCACCGCGCCGACCCGGGGAGCGAGCATGGTGGCGACCGCCCGGCACTGCCGCGGCATCCCTCCGGCCACGCCGACCAGCACCAGCACGCACCGCTGAAGCGGCAGTCCCGCGCTCTCGGCGGCGGCGATCGCGACGGCGGCCGCCTCCAGCCCCTCTCGCGACGTCGGCGCGCAGATCACCGGCACGGCCCGTTCCAGCAGCATCCACCGGGCGGTGCGCGAGCGGACCCCGGCGTCACCGAGGTCGTCCGCGACGGTCAGCGCCGTGTCCGCCACGCTCACCCGCCAGCCGCCCATCCCCGCCAGCGCCGGCCACGCCGACGGCGCCGAGGGCAGCGCGAGCGGCGGCTGCGACCAGGGCCTGCGGTCGGTGAGCACCTGGACCAGGCCGTCCAGGCAGGACGAGGCGGCCGCGCGGACCTGACCGGTGTGGAGCGACCGGTCGGCGGGCACGGAGGCGAGCCCGGTGCCGCCGGTCAGCGGCCAGCGGCGCCACGGCGACAGCGCGGTCGGCGCGCAGTCGAGCACCACCGTCGGGGCGAGCCGGGCCAGCCCGGCCGCGGCGAGCAGGGCCACGGTGCTCCGGCCGCAGCCGGCTGCCGCCCCCAGCACCGGGACGACCAGCCGGGCGCCGGAGTGCAGCCCGGCCACGGGCGCGGACCTGCCCACGACGCTCACCCCCACCTGACCTGACCGATGATCAGCGATGCCATCCGTGGCCATCACTGGCTGTAGCCGCACTGTCTAGCACAGTGACGGCCGTTCTGCTTACACTCGGCGATCGACTGGGAGCTGATAGTGATCGGGAGTGTGTCGGTGCAGTACGACCCTGCAGGGGCGGGCCGCCGCTGGTCCCCTTCCCCACCTCCGGGTACGCGCGCGTCGTCAGCGCCGGCCCGCCCGGGGCGGTCGGCATCTGACATGCCGTCGGGCACCACACGATCGAGGGACCTGGACCATGCCCAAACGGGCGATCCTGCTGGCGGCGGGCGCGGCCACCGCGCCCGCCGGGGTGCTCGCCCTGGTGCTGCTGATGGCCGCCACCGACACACCGGCCGCGGCGAGTGCTCCCGGGCGCGGACCGTACGGCAGCGCCCTTCGGCCGGGCAGCGTCCCGGCCCGGTACGTCCCGATGATCGAGCGCGCGGCCGGGGCCTGCGACCAGGGCTTGACCTCCCCCCGGCTCGCCGCCCAGCTCCACCAGGAGAGCGGCTTCGACCCCAACGCCCAGAGCCCGGCGGGCGCCCAGGGCATGGCCCAGTTCGTCCCGGACACCTGGCATACCTGGGGCCGGGACGCCGACGGCAACGGTGTGACCAGCCCGTTCGATCCGGCCGACGCGATCGACGCCCAGGGCCGGATGATGTGCTCGCTGATCCGCCAGGCCCGCGACTCCGGCATCGACGCCGACCTGTGGCAGCTCGCGCTCGCGGGCTACAACGCGGGCTGGCACGCCGTCGAAGCCGCCCACGGCATCCCGCCCTACCAGGAGACCCGGCAGTACGTCGCCGCCGTCGTCGCCGCGGTCCCGGACTTCACCGCTCCCCTGTCCGCCGGGCCGCAGGGCCCCGCCGACGGCGCCCTTCCACCCGGGTGGGACGTCCCGGCCGGCACCCACCCGCAGGCCGCCGCCGCGATCCGCTGGGCCCTGGCCCAGCGCGGCGGCTGGTACACCTTCGGCGGGGACTGCACCGACCCGCTGGGCACCGCCCCCTCCCACCGGTGCGACTGCTCCAGCCTGGTCCAGCAGGCCTACGCCCACGCCGGGATCCGGCTGAGCCGCTCGACGTTCACCCAGGTCGGGGAGGGGCAACCGGTCGACCCGGACAGCATCCGGCCCGGCGACCTCGTCTTCACCACCGGAACGGACGGCGATCCGGGCCGCCCCGGCCACGTCGCCCTCTACATCGGCGACGGCCTCCTCCTGGAGGCCCCCCGCACCGGCCTCCAGATCCGGACGGGCAGCTACCAGGCCTGGAGAGCAGCCGGCAGCGGCCCCGACCAGGTCGTCGCCGTCCGCCGGATCGTCACCTGATCCCCCGTCCGGGTGACCGGATTCGCCCACAACCCCCGGGTTATCCACAGGAACCCGCGCTACCGGCCCCCTGGGACGGCCGGATCGGTCACCCTGACCGCCACGACAACACCTGACGAAGGAGTCCGCCATGACGACCGCCTGGTTCGACCGCCTCGCCGCCCGCCTCGCCGAGCCCGGCATCCAGGGCCCGCTCTCGGCGGCCTGGTCCCTCGCCAACCAGACCGGGTACTGGGCCCTGGCCGTCACCACCGACACAGGCGGCGACACCCTGGCCGCCTGCGGTACCTTCAACCACGCGATCGAGCTCCGCGGCTTCCTGCCGGAGCCCGACGACGGCGACGACCCCGAAACCGACCTCACCTTCGCCGACGGCCGACGGCTGGCCGAATTCCTGGAGCAGGCGGAGCTTCGGCTTTCGGCAGCGGCCGCCACCGCGGCGACGCCGGACGAGGCCTACACCGTCCTGGTTGCCGTTCGCCTCCTCGGGCACACCGCCGCCGCCGTGCGCACCACGCTCCGCCCGGCGGAGACCGCCCGGTGAGCGCGGAGTTCGGCGAGTTCCTTGTGCTCGCCGGCAGCTACCTCAGCGATGCCGACTACTTGCCGATCGAGCGGAGCTCGGAGCTCTACCGACGGACCGTCGGCCATCAGGTCGCGGATCTGCTGGACCTCTTCCTCGCGGTGGAGACCCGGTACGCCTGGGAACCGGTGGACACCCTCCCCGACCGGGCGCCCACCGGCCCCGGCCCCGCACCGGACAGTGCCTGCCGGGCCCGGCTGCACGTAGCCCTGGCCGAAGCCGCCCGACAGCTCAGAGCCGCCTACGGCAAGCCGCCGGCCCTCACGGCCCTCCAGGCGTTCCAAGCACCCAGGTACGTCCCCCATGCCATCCAGGCTCTGCGCACCGGCCTGGACCTGCTCGCCACCCACACCGATCCCGACGGCCGACCCCTCACCCGGCACGGACTCGCCCTGGAGAGCACACACCTGCGCACCGCCGTCCTGGTCCGTGTCCTCGCTCTCGCCGGAACGGTCGCGGACCTGGTGGGCCGCCTCGGCGAGGCCACCTCCAGCGCGTCCTTCACCGAACGCATCCGTGGACTCGGCCGGGTCGTCGACCAGCTGGCAGTGGTGCAGCAGGAGGTCCGGGCGCTCGCCGCCGACCCGGACGTCCGGATCGGCGGCGCGGCGCTCGACACCGTACGGCCCCGCGCGCTGCTTCAGCCGGACCCGCCCCGCACTGCGGAGACCCCTGCGCAGCTCAGCGCCGGCGCCGCCGCCTCGGCCGACCGGCTCGCGGACATCAGCTGGCGCGCCGTACAGGTGGGTGACGACTCCCAAGCACACACGGCCTCCGCCATGGGCACCGCGGCCTCCAACGCCTTCGCCGTCTACCAGCTGACCCGGTTGCTGTTCACCCACGCTGCCACCCACGCTCCCGCCACCGTGTCCGCCCACCTCGCGTCCGTCCACGCCGCCGATACCGCCTGGGAAGCGGCCGAGCTCGCCTGGCGCCGCGTACGCGCCTGTTGGTTCCCCCTGCGCTCCGCTCCCGACAACACCCTCTCCGCCGTCACCGCGGAGTCGCACGCCCTGGTCGACCGGGTTGGCCGGCTCCTCTACGCCGACCCGGCCTGGCGGCTGTCCCACGGCCACGGGGGACCGACCCGTCAGGCCTGCGACATCGCCGCGGCCCTGCCGGTGTGGAGCGACGTCCTGCGTCAGATCTCCGCCCGCCTTCAGCACCTCGCCGAGGACCACGCGGTCCTCGCCGAGCGCCTCGCCGACACCCGGCGGCTGATGATGCGGGCCTCCGGCCCCGGGCACAACCGGCTGCCGGCCCGGCCGCTGCCCGCCGACCGACGTGCCGAGCTCGCCGAGGAGTACCGGTCCGCCGGCCAGGCGAGCGCGGCCGCCGAGCGGGCCCTCGCCACGGTGGTCTCGGCGCTCGGAGCCGACCTCGCCGCCCAGGGCCTCTACCACCGGCTCGCCTCCACCCCCGACCCTCAGGCCGCCGACCGCATCACCCTCAGGCGCTCAGCGGCCCGTCTCGCCGCTACCGGGCAGAACCCGCAACCGACCCGGCGCCCAAGGCGGAGCGGCCTGGGCCTGTGAACGACTGGACCCGCCGGGCGGAGTCCAAGGAAGCGACGTGGCCGACACCGGTGACGTTCCTACGAGGTGCCTCCCCGCCAGTCGGCGCCGACACCTGGACCACCGGCAAGTGCTGTGCCTTCGCCAACGTGATCTCTGGCTGTACCCAGCCGTCTGGCATGTGAGGCAAGCAGCCTGATACTCACGTGCCTAACGAGTAGCAGCAGGGATTTCAGTGACGTCAGTTATATCGCCACCACTCCACCGCTGCTTCCGAGTAGAGAGGGCGGTGACAGCGGACGGGTCGTCACGGCGGGTCGTGATCGACGAGGACTTCCAGCTCCATCTGCCGTCGGTGGACTACCTCGATGGCCTGCGCGCCGCGGATGCCTCGGTGAACACCGAGAGGAACTACGCAAGCCGCATCGCGCTCTACCTTTCCTACGCCACGGCCCTGGGGGTTCGACTTGACCCGGCCGAGCCTGCAGAACCTCTCTGGATACCTGCGCTGGCTGGTGCGCGAGCCGCTGCCGCCGAGAGGACGACGCCCGGATCCGGAGCCGAGACACCGCCGGCCCGGCACTGCGAACGCCCACCTCGGGACCGTCCGCGAGTTCCTGCGCTGGTCGGCCCTGAGGGATCTGGTCCCCGAGACCGTCATCAACATCCTGGCGCAGCCGAAGTACCTTGTGTACCTGCCCGAGGGATTCGACCCCGGCGCGGACGGTCAGAACCGCACCGTACGGGGAGACCGATCGAGCCGTTGCTGCCGCCGGAGCTGCCGGAGCCGAAGCCTGGGCGTCCTGTTCGCCGCCAAGCGGCTTCGCGACTGCGTGGTGCCGTCGATCCTGCCGGCCCTGTGGCCGACCGGCGGCGGGGGCGCGGAACGCGGGCACACCGGCCCGTCGACCCCCACCGGGGCTACGGGGTCACCAGGCCCGCCTCGTAGGCGATGATCACCAACTGGACCCGGTCCCGGGCGTTGAGTTTGGACAACAGCCGGGTGACGTAGGTCTTGGCGGTGGCGACACTGATCACCAGGTGTTCGGCGAGTTCGGGGTTGGACATCCCCTGGCCGATCAGGGTGAGCACCTCGCGCTCCCGGTCGGTGATGCCGGTGATGGTTCGCCGGGGTTCGGCGGAGGACGTGGCCGTCGGGCGGTCGGCGAACTCCTTGATGAGCCGGCGGGTGACGCCGGGGGCGATCAGGCCGTCGCCGGCGGCGACCACCCGTACCGCGGCGAGGATCTCGTCCAGCGCCATGTCCTTGACGAGGAAGCCGGACGCCCCCGCCCTCAGTGCGGCGTAGACGTAGTCGTCGTCGTCGAAGGTGGTGAGCACGACGATCTGGGCCCTCCCGGGGCCGGCGGTGATCCGCCGGGTGGCCTCGATGCCGTCCATGCCGGGCATCCGGATGTCCATCACCACGACGTCGGGATCCAGGGCGGCGGTCAGTTCGACCGCCTCGGCGCCGTCGCCGGCCTCGCCCACCACCTCCAGGTCGGGGGCGTCGGTGATCACCATCTGCAGGGCGGCGCGCACGAGTGGCTGGTCGTCGGCCAGTACCACGCGGATCGTCATCGGACCCCCTCGGGAACGGGAAGGCGCGCGGCGACGCGGAAGCCGCCCTCGGGAAGCGGCCCGGCGGAGAATTCACCGTGCAGCAGGTCGACCCGTTCACGCATGCCCACCAGGCCGAAGCCGGACCCGGTGGTCCTGCCGTACGGGTGCCGGCGGCCCCGGTCGAGGACCTCGATGGTCAGCTCCGACTCCTGGCAGTCGATGGACACCCGGCACTCCGTGGCGTCCGCGTGCCGGACCACGTTGGTGACCGCCTCCTGGATGATCCGGAAGGCCGACATGTCGATCTCCCGGGGAAGCGTCCGGTGCTCGCCGGTCCAGCGGACGTCGACCCGGACACCGGCGGCCGTCGTGGTCGTGGCGAGCCGCTCGACGTTCGCCAGACCGGGACCGGGCTCCAGCGGGGCCGGCTCGGCATCCGAACCCTGCTCTGGCTGCCGGAGGGCACCGAGCATCCGGCGCAACCCGGACAGCGTCTCCCGGCTGGCGGTCTCGATCTCGCCCAACGCGCCGCGCGCCCGGCCCGGTTGGGTGTCGATGACCCGCCGCGCCGCGCCGGCCTGAAGGGCGACGATGCCCATCGTGTGCGCGACCACGTCGTGCAGTTCGCGGGCGATCCGCAGCCGCTCGGCGGTGACCGCCCGGGCGGCGGCCTGGGCTTCGAGTTGTGCCGCGTGCTCGCGGGACTGGTGCATCGAGCGACCGATCAGCCAGGCGATGACGGCCAGCAGCACCGCGCCCTGGGCGTCGGTGGTGTCGGTGCGGGGGACCATGCCGATGTGTGCGACCAGCACGCCGAGAAGCATGGCGGTGGCGGTGCGAGCCGTCCGCCGCGGGCGGGTGGCCGTGATCACGAGGAGCGCGATGTCCGCCGAGACGAACTGCAGGGCCGGGAACTGCGACCCGGCCGACCAGCCGTTCGTCACTCCGACCGAGGCGGTGATCAGCAGGGCGAGGCCGGCCAGCGGCCGACGAGCCAGCAGGGCGCTGCCCGCCAGGGCCACCAGCCCGGCCGCGCACACCATGTTCCAGTCCCTGTTCGTCGCCGAGTGCCCGTCCATGGCGATGCTGGTGAACCAGGTGGTGGCCCCGTCCCGCCCGACGAGGAGGGTGGGGTAGACAGTGACCACCAGCCAGCTGAAGGCTGTCCAGGCGCCAGGTGGCACGCGCTTCAGCAGCGGGAGGGTCGACGTGGCGTACATGCGCCGATGGTAGCCAGGAGGTGCTGACCGGGCATCGGACCACGGGTGTACAACCGTGGCTGACAGGCCGGCCGGACGACTGCCACCACGGGTTCGATGCACTGAACACGACGCGGGCCGCACGATGGGCCACATGATCGAAGTCCGCGAGCTGACGAAGCGTTACGGCAAGAAGCTGGCAGTCAACAACCTGACCTTCACCGTGAAGCCCGGCCAGGTGACCGGGTTCCTCGGCCCCAACGGCGCCGGCAAGAGCACCACCCTGCGCCTGCTCCTCGGCCTGCACACCCCCACCAGCGGGTCCGTCACCATCAACGGCCGCCCGTTCCGTTCGCTGCCCCGGGGTCTGCGGCACGTCGGCGCGCTGCTGGATGCCGGCGACGTGCACGGCGGGCGCACCGCCCGATTCCACCTGAGGGCACTGGCCCGCAGCAACGCGATCCCGCGCAGCCGGGTGGACGAGGTGCTGCGCGAGGTCGGCATCGCGGACGCGGCGGACCGCCGGATCGGAGGCTTCTCCCTCGGCATGCGCCAGCGCCTGGGCATCGCCACCGCGCTGCTCGGAGACCCGCCCGTGCTGCTCTTCGACGAGCCGCTCAACGGATTGGACCCGGAGGGCGTGCACTGGGTGCGCGGCCTGTTCCGCCGACTCGCCGGCGAGGGGCGTACGGTCTTCGTCTCCAGCCACTTGATGTCCGAGATGGAGCACACCGCCGACCAACTCGTCGTCCTCGGCCGCGGGGAGCTGATCGCCGCCGAGAGCGTGGCGGACTTCGCGGCCCGCGGGGCCGGCCGGAGCGTGGTGATCCGTACGCCGGACCCGGCGGCACTGTCGCCACTGCTGAGCGCCGAGGGCGCCTCGGTGCAGCGCGAGGCCGACGGGAGGCTCACCGTGGTCGGGCTGGAGTCGGACCGGGTGGGCGAGATCGCCTTCGAACACCACATCCTGCTCCATGAGTTGACCAACCGCACCGGCTCGCTGGAGAAGGCGTTCATGGAGCTGACCGCCGACAGCGTCGAGTACCTCGCAGGAGAGAACAGGTGACCGCGCAGACCACGACGCAGACGACCGGAGTGCCCAACGTGCCGGTCCTGGAGCCCGCGCCCCGCTTCAGCGATCTGTTCGCCTCCGAGTGGATCAAGCTGTGGTCGTTGCGCTCGACCCCTTGGGCCTTCCTGGCCACCATCGCGCTGGTCCTCACGACCACGGTCACCGCCGCCGTGGGCGATCTCGACAACTACAGCCGGTCCGACGAGGAGCACCGGGCGTACTTCCGGATGTTCGGGGGGCTGGCCGACTCGTTCTCCACCGGTGCCGCCACGCTGCTGATCGTCGGCGTCGGCGCCATCGGCGCCATCACGATCCTCAGCGAGTGCACCTCCGGCATGATCCGGACGACCTTCACGGCCGTGCCCGACCGCCGTTCGGCCATGGCCGCGAAGGTGGCGGTGGTCACCGTGACCACGAGCGCCCTCGGTGCGGGCTTGGCCCTGCTCTCCTTCGGTGTCGCCCAGACGATCCTCTCCGGCCAGCACGCCGCTGTCGGCCTCGGGCATCCCGGGGTCGTGCGCCTGCTCGTGGCCTCCGCGTTGCTCGCTCCGGTCTCCGCCCTCGTGGGCATGGGGCTGGCCGCGGCCATCCGGCACAGCGTGCTCACCATCGTGGCCACGATCGCCCTGCTCTTCGTCCTGCCCTCCACGCTGAGCAGCGAGAAGCACCTCACCATCAGCCTCCGGCACATGACGATCCCCCAGGCATGGGAACGCATCGGCCACGAGCAGTCCACCACGGAGCAGTGGCCGTGGACGGTGGGAGGCGCCTGCATCGTCCTCGGTGCATGGGCGCTGGTCGCCGCAGCCATGGCCATCTTCCTCCCGAACCACCGGGACCAGTGAGCGGCGCTCCCGCTGGCTTTGTGTCCCAGGTGTGGGCCGATACGGCCGGGCTGATCACAACGACCCGATCCACAGTCGGCTGCTCGCGGTCGAGCGGTGGGTCGACCTCGTATGTCCGCAGGATCACGCAGCGGCGGTATGCGGCGACGACTTCGGCGACAGCGGCGAGGCGGTCGATCGGTAAGGCGCCGAGGGCGGCGGCATCGCCGAGCTGGAGGTCGTCCTTTGTCAGCTTCTCAGCCCCGGGCCCTGACCGACGAGGCCACCGGCGAACCCGTCTCCTGTACCCATGCTGACAACAGACCGTACGATGCTGGCGAAGGTTCAGAGTCGGCTCGCCGGGGCGCAGCTGAGACAGACAGCCGCTGGCGAGTTGGCCCGGCACACGTCGGGCTCCGGATTCGAACTGAATAAATTGGCGCACTCTGAGCCCAATCGCAGCAGGTCAGGAAGTGTCGGCCCCGCGCTCGCGGGGATAGCTCGGGCATCGACCTGCTGCTGAGGCTGACGAACTTGTCGGCCCCGCGCTCGCGGGGATAGCTCCTCATGGTGATTCGGTAGACACCGGCCTCGGGGGTCGGCCCCGCGCTCGCGGGGATAGCTCGCTGGACAGGTTCGTCCGGGGCCTGGAGCAGGGGTCGGCCCCGCGCTCGCGGGGATAGCTCCTCGGCACCGGTCTCACCCGGGGTGGGCTCGTAGTCGGCCCCGCGCTCGCGGGGATAGCTCCCCGTTCGAGGACCAGAAGATCCCCGCGACCCCGTCGGCCCCGCGCTCGCGGGGATAGCTCTTCCGGTGTCTCCTCGGCCGGGAGCGCTGAGCGGTCGGCCCCGCGCTCGCGGGGATAGCTCCGGCGCGCACCCACCGCGTCGTGCCGACGGAGGGTCGGCCCCGCGCTCGCGGGGATAGCTCAGCCCCCACTGGCCCCGTGCCGACTGCCGCCGGGTCAGCCCCGCGCTCGCGGGGATAGCTCCCGGGCTGCCGGGCGAAGGCCCGACCCATGTCAGTCAGCCCCGCGCTCGCGGGGATAGCTCCAGCGATGCCGACCCGGCCGGCGCCCCGTTGGAGTCGGCCCTGCGCTCGCGGGGATAGCTCCTGGGTGGAGTATTCGCCGACGGTGTCGATCAGGTCGGCCCCGCTGCTCGCGGGGATAGATCGTTCTGGGCCGGGGCACCGATGTGCATAGTGCGGTCGGCGTCGGTGAGGCGCTCGGCCTCGCGGCGTTCGGCGTCCTCTGCGTCCTCTGCGTCCAGCTGGCGGCGCAGCAGCGCGACCCGTTCCTCGGCCGCGCGTACCTGGTCCTGCACGGCAGCCACGTGTTCTTCGGCGGCCCGGGCCTGGCGCCGGGCGACTTCGGCGGCCGCCTCCGGCTTGCGCGCCTTCGCGTGCGTCTCTCGCCTGGCCCTTGGCGATGGCCGCATGCCAGAAGGTGGTGCCGGCGGATGCTCCGCCGAAGACAGCTGCCGCACATGCGATGACCTGGTCGGTGTTCACGGTGGTCCTCCCCTTCCGGTCAGACGGGTCGCGCCGGACCAAGGGAAGGACAACGGTGGTTGTCCTTCCCTTCCTTGGGGCGAGACGGGCTCAGGCGATCAGCTTGTGCAGCCCGACCACACTCGCTCCGAACGCCGCCAGGCCGGCTACTGCCGCGGTGGCTGCTCGGCCGCCACCGAGGAAGGTCAGTCCTCCGACGACCAGGCCGGTGAGGGCGCCGGCGAGGAGGATGACGGCGGTGCGCACCGTCAGGAACGGCTCAGGGGCGGGCGGGGGCGTCGGCGATTGGGTCGGCGAACTCACGTGCTTCTCCGTCGGGTTGTCGGTGATTCGGGCGTCCGCTTCTATGTCGTCCCGGGCCCTGCACCCCACGGACGAGTTTCCTCGGAGCCGCTCCAAAAAATCTTGAAAAAGTCCGTGGGGTACCCGGGGGAGGGCTACTTAAAAGGGGTCGGCCATCCGCCGAAGGCTGAGGGAGTCCGGCGGAGCCTGACGACGGCCCCGTTCCTCATCGGGCCGGGAGACGATCGGAAGGGGAGACGATGCGGGGCGACGACGCGGGCGCGCAGTTCGCGGCCGCGCGCGTCCGGGACCTACAACCCGCAGGCCGACCCGGCGCGACCGAGCTCGGCATGCCGGTGCCGATGGAGATCTTGGACGCGTTCTTCGCGGAGGAGTCCCGTGAGAGCGCGAGGGCGAAGAAGCTGCAGGAGAGCGTCGACCGGCGGCTGGCCGACCAGCGGATCGTCGGGCTACTGGCCAAGAAGGGCTTCGAGGGTCCGCAGTACGACAGGTTCGTCGACGAGCTCGTGCGCTACGGAATCGCCGTGCTGAAGGCCTGGATGCACTCCGGGTACATCTTCAAGCTCGTCGCGGCCCGCGGGTTCGGCCTCAACCCGAACGAACTGGAGCTGGAGGAACTTCACCTCAACAACGACCTCAGGGAGGAGCTCGCCACCATGACCGTGGCCCTCGCTCTGCCCCGCTTCCGCCGGCAGGCGTTCGTCGAGGGTGGCTGGAGCTTCGAGGGCGGTGCCAGCATCACCACCTACTTCATGGGCGCCTGCGCGTACGACTTCCCCAACGAATTCCGACGCTGGCGGGCCAGCGGGGAGCAGCAGTCCCGGGCTCTCAAGCGGCTGAAGGCCGTTCACGAGGACTCGGTGCGCACCTTGAGCGTCGAAGACGAGGCGCTGGGAAACCTGCGGGTGATGCTCGCCATCGAGGAGATCGACGATCCGAGGCTCAGAGCCGCAGTGGCGATGACCGTCGACGGATACTCACAGCAGGAGATCTGCGAGGTCCTGGGCGCCGAGTCCGTCCGGGCCATCGAAGGCTTGCTCTACCGGTGGCGGACCAAGGCCAAACAGCAGGAGGAGCGTGACAGGCGTGGGTGACGACCAGGAGTTCGATGCGCTGCTGGAGCAATCCTCCCTGGGATCTCCGGGGGCCCGCCGACTGAGCGAGCGCACACCGCTCCGACGGGCTGACGAGGTACGAATGATCATCGAGCTGCTGGGTGGAGGTGCTACCGACTCCGGCTACGTCAGCTCAGCCGAGGATGCGGCCCGCGAGTTGGCCAAGCTGGCCCTCTCGATCAACAACCCCGGGTGGCTCTTTCGCCTAGCGGCCGACGCCGGCCGCGCCGACAACCTGGTCAAGCTGGCGATGCTGCGTGAGCGAGCCGGGGACCTCGAAGGGGCTGAGGTGCTGTACCGAGCCGCCGGCCACACGAAGCCGCTCGACCTGTCGGACATGCCTCCGGAGTTCACGGCCTTCTGTGAGCTGCACCGTCCGCGCTATCTGAGTTATGCGCGGGTCCGGTTCCACGAGCCGGCCGTCGCCGGGCGCATCGTTGACCGGGCCTTCTGCACACTGGCCGAGGTGTGGCCGGAGGTGCTGGGCAGCTCCAACCCCACCGCCATGGCCTGGCAGATCCTGCGCAGAACGGTCGCCGAGTGGGACCAGCCGAACAGCGAGCCGCTCACCGAGCACCGTCCCACTGCAGCCGACGAGGACCTTGCGAGCCTGCACTACGTGATGGGCCTGACCGCACCCGAGATCACCGACGCGGTGGGCACCGAGACCGCCAGTGTCGCCGGGCAGCATCCACCAGGCCCTGCCCCGGATGCCCTAGGAGTGGTCACGGGGCGACGCAACGCCCCGTGATCGTGACCCGGTGACACGAAGGGAATGTGATTGATCGTCACCCTTCCCTTCTATGGCGCCGGATCCGGGGTGCACAGGCACCGTCAGGTGAGCAGATCTGAGATCGGTCGGGTAGCAGGGTCACGTTCCCGTGACCCGGCCCCCTCAGAACCGGACGTGCAGCGTTAACTGCATCCGGCTCAAGCAAGCCCCCAAGGGCTTCGCGGGTCAGCAGGTTGTCGACGGCGGTCTACAGGAGCGCGCGCACCTCGGAGACGAGGCGTCCCGGGTGGGCGACGGGGTCGGAGAGGCCGAAGCCGACGCAGCTCACGCGGCGGACGATGCCGCTGGGCCGGATCGCCGACGCGGTGGCTGGACTTCTCGATCGTCTGAGCGAGGACGGCGGCGGCTCACGCTGCTCCGGTCCGCGGCGAAGCCAGGCGGGCGTGCGCAGCGGGATCGCTCCGGCTCGGGTGGTGCGGGCGATGGCGAGAGCGGCGCCGTGGGGCTCGGTCTGAACCGTCGTACGCTGATGGCCAGGTCTCTCACGATTCGAGCGTGGAGGCCTGGCCATCTCTGGGGCGGTGCGATTGAGCCGTTCCCGGGCTGACCTGGGTGTGCCCGGCGGTGGTATCAGCGCCGCCGGGCACATTGGCGGCCAGCGTTCGGGCTGGTTCGGTCAGTAGGCGGTGTAGACCGAGTCCACGCTCAGCGGGTAGTCATCCTTGAAGATGAAGTAGTACCGCCCGGCCGTGGTGCGCTCGCCCCAGTCGACGGTGTTGCAGGAGTTGCCGCGGCCGCCGTAGCTGGTGTCGGGGGACCAGGAGATGTCCCTGCCCAGCTCGATGGTGGCCTGCCCGCCGCGGTTGAAGTAGTCCGACGGACCGTTGTGGTAGCAGCAGCTGAAGCTGACGGTGGTCCAGTTCCCGTCGGCGTGGTTGTCGGTCCACCAGCGGGACTCGGAGTTGTACATCCAGTTGGTGATGCAGGAGCTCCAGCTTCCCTCGGCATTCGCCGGCACCGTTCCGGCGATCGTGGCCGCCGCGATCGCGGCCACGACGACGCCCGCGCGACGCCGTATGAATCCAGTGACCTGCACCTTGATCCCCTTCTGCGGGGGCTTCGCCCATCAGCGAAGCCGACACTCGGGAAGCTCCGGAGTGCCGAATTAATGATACCTGCGTACGAGCGAAGACTTTCTGAAACTCCTGCACGGTCGGCCGGTTTTCGCCGAGTGATTTGCAACGTTCGAGGGCGTAGAAATTCCAGGCCAAGGGAATTGAGCCCGCGGGCTGGTAGGGAATTTACGACAATAGATGCAAGGCGTACATTGCACTGTGCAATATGATTGGTCATCGAATGGTCGACTTGTCATGTTTCGTGCGATCGGATCCCTGGAAGCCGCTACGGAGGTGGCGCTCATGCGGCATGATCGGATCCGAACTCTCGCCACAGGTCTCGTGGCAAGGCTCACCGGAAGGAGGTCGGTGCAGATCACCAGGCATGGGCGCGCTTCCGGCACCCCTCGGCTGAGGGGTGCTCCGGCATATGCCAGCGACGCCCGGAGCACCCTCCTTCAGTTCAGGCGCCACAAAGACCGGCACGCCAGTCCAGAAGACCTCAATTCATCACCGTGAACGAGGTCGGCAACCCTTGCCCGGCCCGTGCTTCACCCAGCGAAAAAGCATGGAGATTCAAGGCGCGTTCACCGCCCCATAGAGTCCATATCGGAAACCTGGCGGTGCACACACCTGCAGAAAAGAACCTCCAGCCGGCTGGACGCACCACGTCTCTCGCCAGCTCACATGAAACCGGATCGGTAACTGTGCCTGTTCAAGTAACTGACTGCTCCTTCGGCTACCGCAAGGGTTCCCGAGTCCTGGACTCCTTCAGCCTCCGCCTGGGCACAGGGTGCAGTGTCCTGCTCGGCCCGAACGGCGCGGGAAAGTCGACCCTGCTGGGCCTGATCGCCTCCTCTCTCAGGCCCGAGACCGGCCGCATCACCCTCGACGGCCTGGACACCAGCAGCTCCAAGGACCTCAAGGCCTACCGCCGGAAGGTCGCCTGGCTCCCCCAACAGGTACGGCCGGTACCCGGCCTACGGGTACGAGAGCAAGCGGCCTACGCGGGCTGGCTCAAGGGCATGTCGCGCAGTGAAGCCTGGGACCACTCCGAGAAAGCCATCCACAAGGTCGGGCTCACCTCGCTCGCGGACCGGCGCAGCGGAGAGCTCTCCGGTGGACAGTTACGACGGCTGGGGATCGCCCAGACCTTGGTGCACAGCGCCCAGGTCGTACTCCTGGACGAGCCCACGGCCGGACTCGACCCGGTCCAGCGCGGAGTCTTCCGGGATCTGATCGGCGAGCTGCGCGGCCTCACGAGTTTCGTCGTCTCCACTCATCAGACCGAGGACCTGGCCGAGATCTACGACTCGGTCGTCGTCCTCGACCAGGGACAGGTACGCCATCAAGGGCCCATCGAGTCCTTCCTGGCACTCGCGCCGAGCACCGTCTCCGCGGAACGCCGTGCCGAGAGCGCCTACGCCGGCATCGTCACCGGAGAGGTGTGACCGTGCCCTGGCGCAGCATCATCCGGATCTCTTCAGCCGTGCGGGCCGTGCCCGTCCTGCTCGTGTGGATCGCGATGTACAGCGGCAGAATGACCGGCTGGATCACCGACGGCTACTGGCCTTCCGTCACCGCCCAGAGCAGCTTCCTGCTCAACTTCACCGCACCCGCCGTCGCGGCCTGCGGGGCCTGGGAAGGCCTCAAGGTGCGCCAGTCCGCGCTCCTCGGTACCGCACCAACCCGTTCCGCCACCGCCATCGCCCTCCCCCTCCTGGCCCCCACCCTGGCCCTCGGCACCGTGTCCGTCCTGGCTGCCCTCGCCCTGTTCGTGCCGCAGGCCGGCGGCCTCCCGGGCTGGTCCGTCCCCGTCATCATCCTCCTGGAACTGCTGGTCGTCCTCGCACACACCGTGGCCGGCTACGTACTCGGACAGATGCTGCCGCGGCTGCTCGCCGTACCCCTGACCCTCATCGCCAGCTTCCTGTGGATGGCCTACCCGTCGACCCTCGACGCCTTCTGGGTCCGCCAGCTCAACGGCCGCAACCTCACCGAGTGCTGCGCCCTGGACCAGGTGCCGGCCACCCGGGCGGTCCTCGCCCCGGCCGTCGTGGCTGTCGGGATGGTGGGTGCTGCCTGGATCTGGACGCGGCTGCGCGGGAACAACCGGATCACCGCGATCCTGGCGCTGGCGGCCACGACAGCCGCAGGTGCGTGGATCGCCGCACCTCTCGGCTACCGTGCGGCGCAGGCACGCCCGCAAAGCGAGCAGACCTGCACCACGACGGAGCCGCGGGTGTGCCTGTGGCCCGAGCAGGAGGCCGACGCCGCCCGCATCACCGACTGGGCCCTCGAGGCCCAGCAGCGCCTGAACGCCGCGGGCCTGACGCAGACCGCGACGGTCTCACCGCTCTCCGCCCGCCCCGGCAAGGACGAGGTGCAGTCGCTCGTCGCACTGGGATACCTCCCCAACGGGGCTCCCGACTGCGCCAAGGAACCGTTCGCCCGCTGGCCCGGATCCGAGGCCGTCGCCCCCCTGTCGTCCTGGCTCAAGCTCACGGCCGGAGTCACCCCCAGGACGGTCGAAGGCCGCTACCGGCCACAGGAAGTACAGCTCGCCCGCCAGGTCATGGCGCTCCCGCAGGCCGAACAGCTCACATGGTTCCGGAAGAACGCGGACACCGTGGGCCGCTGCGACGTCAAGCCGGTCCTGGACCCCGCGCAATACCACCAGCCGGGCGCACCCTCCTTCCAGGCGGCCCGATGATCTGGTGGCTGCGCATCAGGTACGTTCCCGCCGTCGCCGTCGGCCTGCTCGCCTGCATCCTGCTCGGCAGCGGCGCCGACTCCGTGACGGTACCCATCCCCGTGGTGATCGGCGGCCTGACCTTCGACCTCCCCATGTCCTCGCTCCTGCCCCTGGTACCCGTCTGCCTGATCCTGGAGGGCCAGGCCCGCGCCGACGGCATCACGGAACGCGTGGCGGTCCGCGCCATGGGCGGATGGGACGCGGCCTTCATGGCCGCCTGCGTCCTGGCCTGCGCGCTGACCGCCGCCGTGGCATCCACGGCGGGCGCGGGCAGCGCCACCACCGCTCTGGCCCGCGACTTCGCCGGCTACCTCGGCCTCGCTCTCATCATCCGCTGGCTCGCGGGAGCCCGCGTCGCCACGGTGACCACCGCGCTGTTCCCCTTCCTGTGCGCCTCCTTAGGCCTGGTACACAACAGACCCGGCATCTGGGCCTGGCCACTGCACGACGCCGCGTCAGTCACTGCCGGCCTGCAGGCCCTGCTCCTGCTCGCCATCGGCGCTCTGTCGCTCCTTCTCCCCCCTCTACGCCGGCACACCGATGTCGACGGCGAATGACGCTTCCGACCGTGTTCGGTCCGGTCCGTCGGGACCGGCCGGGCACCGGGACGTCCGTCGGTCGCGCGGGCCTGGACCTCGGGGTCGGTGCCGCCGGGTACCGGGATCCCCAGCCGCGGAAAGACCGCGAGGCGCTCGACGAGCTTCTCGACCGCGTCCAGCCCGCCGGGGCGCGGCGCGGTGAGGTCGCCGATCGGGGACGCGTCGAGGGCGGCGGCGAGGTCCTGCTCGAACCGGTCCCGGTCGCCGGGCAGGCCGTAGCGGGACATCGCGGTGCGCAGCTCGTGTAGGGTGGCCGGCCTCGGCGCGGCCGTGTCCTGGAGGTCGGGCTGGGCAGTCACCTGGTCCTCCTCGGTGGAGCGGCCGCGGAGGTGGCGGGCCGCATGGTTGACGGTAGCGGGCGGCGGGTGCCGGTCGGGACGGCTTTGCCCCGCTCGCCCGGTGCTCCCGAGCCCCCTGGCGGTCCCTGCGGCAGCCAATCGTGCTGGTCCTGGTGCTCAGCGTCGGGCGGTCCTCGCCTGGCATGCCTCGCAGGCGTGGACGCCGGTGTCGCCGTAGCGGCGGATCGGCGTCCCGCAGCCGGCGTACGGGTCGATCTGCCAGGGCTCGCAGCCGTGGGGGACGCACTACGGCGCGCGCCAGGTGGGTCTCTGACGGGATGCCCGCGGCTACGGCGTCTTCCGGTCCGCGGTCGCGTCCCCGCCGGCCGTCGAGCGTGCGGGATCGCCTCGTTCCGGGGAGGGGCCGGGAGAAATTCTTCGAACCGGCCTGCAACCCCCCGGCGGGATGGACGTCTATCAGGGTGAGAGGCGGGGAGAGCGAGCCGGCGGAGCCGGGGGGCTCGGGCCGGTTCCTCGGGGCGCGACCGTAGGCGCCCGCTCATTCGATCACCACCATCACCATGTCCTTGGGGGGACTGTCACATGAACGCGTCCGTTATCGCCCGTATTACGAAGATCGTCCCGCTGGCCGTCGTCACCGCCGTGGGAATCGCGGCCTGCGGCCCGACGAACGGCGAGGCGTCCGTCGCCGCCTCCGCTCCCGCCTCCACCCCGGCCGTCACCTCGTCGGCCACCCCCGGCGCGGGCGCCGTCCCGACCGTCCCCGCCCCGGCCGCGCCGACCACCGAGG